>CAZOTG010000156.1:0-5551 GCA_964582585.1 uncultured Chromatiaceae bacterium
GCGGGCCCTGCTCACCAGCCCGCAACTATTGCTGTTGGACGAACCGCTCTCCGCCTTGGACCGCCCCCGCAAGGACGCCATCCTGGCCTTCCTGGCGCAATTGCCGGCGCGCTTCGACATCCCCCTGGTCTACGTCAGCCATATCTTGGACGAGCTCATCCAGCTGGCGGATTACCTGGTGTTGCTGGAGGGAGGACGCATCACCGGCCACGGCCCGCTGGCGAATATGCTGGGACGTCTCGACCTTCCCCTCGCCCAGCGCGATGATGCGGGGGCGGTGCTGGAGGCGGCGGTGAGCGGACACGATGAGCACTACCACCTCACCCATCTCCGTCTCGCCGATCAGCAGCTCACCGTCAGCCGCCTGGCGCGACAAGCGGGAGAAAAGCTGCGCCTGCATATCCACGCCCGCGACGTGAGCCTGACCCTCCATCCCCCCACCGACACCACCATCCTCAATGTCCTGCCCTGCCGCATCACCGCCCTCGCCGCGGCGGACAATCCCGCCCAGACGCTGATAGGACTGGAGAGCGGTGGGCAGGTGCTGTTGGCGCGCATCACGCGCAAGTCCTGCGAGCAATTGGGCTTGAATCCGGGGATGGCGGTCTATGCGCAGATCAAGAGCGTCGCGCTGACCATCTAAGAAGCTTGGAAATAAAAAAGGCGGACCCTCTCGGGCCCGCCCTTCCTCTGCGTTCAGGCATCCTTACCTATGGCAACAGACTGGAAAGATAGTTTGCCAGGGCCTTGATATCGTCGTCATCCAGACCCTTGGCGATACCCTGCATCATGCCCGCCGGGTCATTGGCACGGGTCCCGGCACGAAGATCCGTCAGCTCCTTGATGATGTAATCCCGGTGCTGACCGCCGATCACCGGGAATTGCGAGATGTTGGGGGCCTTGCCCTTGCCGCGTTCGCCGTGGCAGTTCACGCAACCGTAGACATTCTTCTCCGGGATACCGTTGTAAAAAATATGCTCACCCTTCTTGGCGAGCTTGCTGTCGACGTCGGCGAGGGGCTTGCTCACCATCTTCTGGGAGTGGAAATAGGCGCCGATGTCCAGGGCGTCCTGAACGGAACCCACCGTGGCGGCCATGCCGGCCATGGTTTCGTTGTTGGCGCGCAGACCGGTCTGGAAGTCGTGGACCTGTTTGGCGATATAGCTGGCATATTGTCCGGCCAGACGCGGGAAGGTGGCGTCCTCGCTGTTGCCGGTGCCACCATGGCAACCCTGGCACAGGGCCGACTTACCGGCACCGGCATCCGGATCGCCCTTCATGCTGTACGTACCCAGATCGGCCCGGGCCATCCCCGTGCCCAGCGCCAATGCCAAGACCACCCCCCAAATATGCAACTTATTCCGCATGTTTCTCCCCTCTCGCTGCTGACTGGGATATACCGCTGCTCAGTGATGACTTTTTAGTTGTTAAGTCGAGAAAACCGTATATTACAGGCTCCACATTTTGCGTCAATCCATCCTTACCATCCTCACCCTCATTTCCCCGCCGCAGGCCACCCGGCATGTGCTCGACCCGGCCACGGCGCCAATCCTATCAGCGCTTTGCGCCCCGCCATCGCCTTGTTTTTCCTGCCCGGCCAGCGATATGTTGTCGTGACGCCGAAACCGCTTCCCCATGATCCCGTCTGTCGAATTGCTTAACACTTCTTTCCTCCTAGACCCATCCTATTCACTAAATTTATTTAAAAACAAGATATAACGATATTGGTCTGATTTATGCTAAATGCTAAACCGTTTATTGAGGGTGGACTCAGTGGTGGCGCATCCAAGCAGGTAACACCTATCTCAAATTATCCCGAATAACTAAAACAACATTTTATAACAACAACAATTCTGCGGCCTTCTGGCCGCTTTTTTATGTCCGGCGCCCTACCGCTGGCCGTAATGACGTATATCGCGTTCGATCTCTGCCGTGACGCGCGACACGCCCCGCAGCACGCCGGGGCTCATGGCCGCATCCGTCGCGACATCGCCGGCTTCAATCCCATATATCACCAACTCCTTCGGCAAGTCCTCCAGGGTCTCCATCATTTCGAGCATGGCCCGCAACCCCAGCCCATGGCTGGATAAGCGGCCACTCACCAATGCTGCGGGCCAGCGGAGGCTCGAGAGGCGATATACCGTACCGGGTGCGCCGCCGTTCACCACCGCATCCACCACGATCGCCACCTCCGCCGTCGCCAGCAGGCCAGGCAATTCGCCGCCGGGCGAACGGCATGCCGCGATCACCGTCCGTCCGGCATCCGCCACCCGCCGCGCCGAGCCGGCCAGGGATTCGGCCACCCGCCAACCCGCCTGATCGTCGCCGAAGGACGAGCCGATGCCGATGACGGTCACGCGCGGCATGGTTTTTCAGCGCCGCTGCAGGCGCAGATCGAGGAAGTGGGTGGCGCAGGAGATGCACGGATCGTAATTGCGAATCACCTGTTCGCAGTGGAAGCGCAGCTTGTCCGGGGGCTGCTCCAGACCCAGGGCCAGCAAGGCCTGCTGCAGGTCCTCCTCGATGCGCGCCTGATTCTGGCTGGTGGGGGGCACGATGCGGGCGGTAACGATCTGCCCGGCGGCGTCCAGCTCATAGCGATGCCACAACAGGCCGCGGGGCGCCTCCGTAACGCCATAGCCGATCCCGGCCCGCGGCGGCGCCGTTGCATAGGGCGCCGCTGGCAGCTCATAGGTCTCGAGCAGACGCAGCGCCTCGCCCAGGGCGTAGTACACCTCCGCGGCCCGCGCCACGATGCTGTGGAACATGTTGGCGCTCGGCCAGGCAAACCCCGTCTCATCCAACACGGCGCGCACCGCCTCGGGCAAGCGGTCCAGATTGAGATTCAAGCGCGCCAGCGGTCCCACCAGATAAGGCCTACCGTCCAGCAGGCAATGCAGGGCCGTGGAGCGGGGAACCTGATGTTCCCGAAAATGATCTTCGAATTCCTCGCTGGCGATATCCAATCCCTGGGTGGAGACGATGCGCCCCGCGTTCATGGGATATTCCTCGCGATGGCGAAGGGCGACGCAGGTAAAATCGCCGCCGCCCTCCGGCATGGGCAGGCGCGCCGTCCAGCGCACCAGTTCTTCCGCCTCCGGCAGGGCGGCGCGTAACTTGTCGCGCAAGGCGACGACCTCGCTCAAGGACGGCGCATGATGGAAACCGCCCACCCGCGCCCCCACCGGATGCACCGAGCGCCCACCGAACAATTTGATCAGTTCATTGCCCAGGGCCTGCAGGCGCAGACCGCGCCGCACCTCGTCGGGATAGTCCTTGGCCATGGCGGTGATGCTGTCGAAGCCCAGAAAATCCGGCGCCGCCAGGAGATGAATATGCAGGCTATGGCTCTCGACCCACTCGCCGCAATAGAACACCCGGCGCATGGCACTCACCCAGGGGCCGGGCTCGATGCCCAATACCGCTTCGATGGCCTGCACCGCGCTCATCTGATAGGCCACCGGGCAGATGCCGCAGATGCGCGCCACCATGTCCGGCACCTCGTGATACTCACGCCCCTCCAGCAGCTTCTCGAACAGCCGCGGCGGCTCGTAGATGCGCAGGGCCAAATCGGCGATGCGCCCGTCTTCGATCACCAGGTCCAGCGCGCCCTCGCCCTCCACGCGGGCCAGGGCAGGAACGTTGATGGCGATGCGCCGTTCCTCGCTCATGTCTTACCTCGCGCCTGTTGCGCCGCATCCACGAATACCGGGTCGGCATTGTTGATGGTGAGAAAACGCCGCGCCACCGCCTCCGGCACCAGACCGAGACCGGCGAAACGACGCGCCAGGGCCGTGGTATTGGGATTCTCCGCCGGTCCGTAACAGGCGTAGCAATCGCGGCCGAAACGGGGACACAGGGCCCCGCAGCCGGTCTGGGTCACCGGCCCCATGCACGGCGTCCCCTTGGCCACCAGCACGCAGACATTGCCAACCCGCTTGCACTCCATACAGACGCTGTCACGACTCACCGTCGGCACCACGCCGAACAGCAGGGCGCGCACCGCCGCCAGCACCTGGCGCGTGTTCACCGGGCAGCCCCACAATTCGAGATCCACCTTCACATGGGTGGCGATGGGCGTGGAGGTGGCGAGGCTGGAAATATATTGAGGCGAGGCATACACCGCGTCGATCCATCCCTGACCGTCGGCGAGATTGCGCAAGGCCTGCACACCGCCCGCGGTGGCGCAGGCGCCGATGGTGATCAGATATTTGCTGTTGGCGCGGATGCGCTGAATACGCTCCAGGTCCTCGGGCGTGGCGATACTCCCCTCCACCATAGCGATATCCACTTGCGCATCGAAGTCTACCGGCCCCGCCTCGACGAAGTGCACAATGTCCACCAGTTCGCTCAAGGTCAGCAGTTCCTCGCCGGCGTTCAACAGGGCCAGTTGGCAGCCGTCGCAGCTGGAAAACTTATGCACTGCCACTTTAGGCTTCATGCTATCCCTCTAAAAATAATAACCACGGAGAGCACGGAGGACACGGAGAAATCCTTATTATGAAATGCCGGGACATCACAAAATCGGATAATCCCACCCTGCATCAGCATGTCATACACCCCTTCTTTACACCTAATATCACTCCGTGTCCTCCGTGCTCTCCGTGGTTCATCGCATTTAAAAGCCCTTCACCCCGAACAACTCCTTCACTTCAGGAAACGAAAACACCGGCCCGTCCTTGCACACGAATTTGCCGCCGTACTGACAATGGCCGCAGTGGCCCACGGCGCACTGCATGTTGCGCTCCATGCTGAGATAGATCGATGCCTCGTCCATGCCGCGCTGGGTCAATTGCTGTACCGCGGCGTGCATCATCCCCTCCGGGCCGCACATCATGGCAGTGGTATGCGCTGGATCGAGGTGAATGCTGTCGAACAGATCGGTGACCCGCCCCACATGCCAGGGCCAGATGCTGACACCCTCGTCGGCGGCGATGATCACCTGGGTGTCCGGCTGCTTTGCCCACTGCGCGTAGCGCTCGCGCCACAACAGATCGTTGGCATGCTTCACCCCCTGCATGATGATCAATCGGCCGTAGCGCTCGCGGCGGTTGAGCACGTAATTGATTACCGAAATGGTGGGCGCGCAGCCAAGACCGCCGGTGACGATCAGTACGTCCCGGCCCTGGGATTCGTGCAGCGGCCAGCCGCGACCGAAGGGACCACGTATCCCGATATATTGCCCGGTCTGCAACTGCGCCAGGCCGCGGGTCACCCGTCCCACTACGCGGATGGTGTGATCGAAGATATGCTCGTCGCGCGGATCGGAGACGATGGAGATGGCCACCTCGCCCACCCCGTAGAGATAGACCATGTTGAACTGCCCAGGCTGGAAGGTGTAGGCGCGCTGCAAGGCAGCATCGCTAAAGCGCAGCCGCAGGGTGAAGATCCCCGCCGCCTCGTCGATGCGCTCCAGGATCTCCGCCTCTTGCAGGAGATAGGGGTTTATGCCCCCAGCGGGGGCTTGGACAGGGTTCATTCCCCGTCTCCACAAATGGCGTGGGTCTCTTCGGTGATGTCGATCCCCACCGGGCACCAGGTGATGCAACGC
>CAZOTG010000157.1:0-1161 GCA_964582585.1 uncultured Chromatiaceae bacterium
CACGATCGCATTCCGCGGACGCACCTTTTGTCGAACGGCCGCTACGCCGTCATGATCACCGCCGCCGGATCAGGTTTCAGCCGCTGGGGGAATCTCGCCGTTTCCCGTTGGCGCGAAGATGTCACCTGCGATCCATGGGGTTCGTACGTCTATTTGCGAGATGTTGAAAACAGCTCCGTGTGGTCCGCCAGTTATCAGCCTAGCGGCGCCAATCCGGACAGTTATGAAGTCGCGTTTTCAGAGGATCGCGCCGAAATTACCAGACGCGACGGAACCCTGACGACAACTCTCGATGTCGTCGTATCGCCGGAGGAGGATGGGGATGTCAGGCGTGTGTCGATCTCGAATTTTGGTGCACATACGCGCGAAATCGAGTTGACCTCTTATTCCGAAGTTGTCTTGGCGCCTCCGAGCGACGATGCGGCGCATCCGGCTTTTTCAAAGCTTTTTGTACAAACCGAATTCGTGCCCGAATTAAGTGCGCTTCTCGCGACCCGCCGAAGGCGGGCGCCGGAGGAACCGGAGGTGTGGGCTGCCCATTTGGGCGTATTGGAAGGCGAGGCCACCGACGAACTACAATTCGAGACCGACCGGGCGCGCTTCCTTGGCCGCGGCAACGGCGTCCGCACACCGATTTCCATTAGCAGCGGCCGGCCTCTGTCGAACACCGTCGGGACGGTGCTCGATCCGATTTTTAGCATCCGCCGACGCGTCCGCATCCCGCCAGGTGCGACGGCTCGTCTCTCTTTTTGGACACTTGTCGCCCGTTCGCGCGACGAGGTTATCAGCCTCGCCGATAAGCACCACGATGTCGCGGCGTTCGAACGTGCAACCACATTGGCCTGGACCCAGGCTCAGGTTCAGCTTCATCATCTTGGAGTAACGCCCGACGAAGCGCACCTCTTTCAACGTCTCGCCAATCGCGTCATGTACTCGGACCCGACGTTGCGGCCGTCGTCTGAAATATTGGAACGGAACGATCTCGGGCCATCGGCCCTTTGGGCGCATGGCATCTCCGGCGACTTGCCAATTGTGCTCTGCCGAATCGACGAAGCCGAACATCTGGAGACCGTTCGCCAATTGATCCGTGCACATTACTACTGGCGAATGAAGCAGCTCGCGGTGGATCTGGTGATCGTCAACGAGAGAAGCAAGTCATAT
>CAZOTG010000157.1:1171-5525 GCA_964582585.1 uncultured Chromatiaceae bacterium
CACGAAGATGGTTCCCCTCGCGCAGGGACCGGAGGCTCTGGAGTCGGTCGTTCGAGTAAATCTGTCGCGATCAACGCCTGAGGACGATGGCGCCCCAGGGACCGTGTTTCTACTACGCGCCGACCTATTGTCTGTCGAGGTACGAAATCTCCTTCAGAAGGTGGCGCGGGTGGTGATCGTGACCCGACGTGGCGGGCTTGCCGAGCAAGTCAAACGTCTCCTGGAAATCGCACCTGCCGCAGCACCGCCGAGCCTGAAACCGCGGCGCGCGAATCCGCCCGCGTTCATCGCGCCGCCGCAGCTCGAATTCTTCAATGGAATTGGTGGATTCGATCGGGACGGCCGGGAATACGTCACCATCCTCGACGGAGATCAGGTGACGCCCTCGCCCTGGGTGAATGTCATCGCTAATCCGTTGTTCGGCTTCCAGGTCTCCGCCGAGGGCAGCGGTTACACATGGTCGAACAACAGCCGCGAGAACCAGCTCACTCCCCGGTCGAACGACCCTGTCAGCGATAGTCCCGGTGAAGTCATCTACTTGCGCGACGAGGACAACGGAGCGCTTTGGACGGCGACTGCCCTTCCCATCCGCGACAACGCTTCCCGATACATTGCCAGACATGGCCAAGGGTACACTCGATTCGAGTATGTGTCGCATGGCATTGCGCTCGATCTGTTGCAGTTTGTGTCCCTCGATGATCCCGTCAAGATCTCCCGCCTGAAGATCAAGAACGTCTCAAGCCGCCGGCGGCGTCTATCGATAACGGCCTATGTGGAGTGGGTGCTCGGCCCTTCGCGCACCGCTTGCGCACCTTATGTCGTCACCGAGATCGACCCTAAAACCGGCGTTATGCTCGCGCGCAATTCGTGGCGTGTGGAGTTCGGCTCCCGTGTGGCCTTTGCCGATATGGCTGGCCAGCAAAGTTCGTGGTCCGGCGATCGTACGGAGTTCATAGGTCGGAACGGCAGTTTCGCTTTGCCGGCCGCGCTCGCAAATCGGAACCCGCTTTCCAACCGGGTCGGCGCAGGGCTCGATCCGTGCGGCATTCTACAAACCGCCGTAGAGATTCCGGCAAACGGTGAAGCCGAGATTACCTTTTTGTTGGGCGAAGCGACGACGGGAGCGGAAGCCGTGTCGCTGGTCGAGCGATATCGTGCAGCCAATCTTGACGAAGTTTTCAGCGACGTTGGCAGGTATTGGGATCAGACGCTGGGCGCGGTCCAGGTGCGGACACCCGATCGCGCGATGGACGTCATGCTGAACAGCTGGCTTCTGTATCAAACGATCGTTTGCCGATTGTGGGCTCGATCGGGTTTCTACCAGGCGAGCGGCGCTTATGGATTCCGCGACCAGCTGCAAGATGGGATGGCGCTCTGCCGGTCGCAGCCGGGCCTGACACGGGAGCATCTGCTGCGAGCAGCGGCACGGCAGTTTACCGAGGGCGACGTTCAACACTGGTGGTTGCCGTCCTCCGGCAAAGGCATTCGCACGCGCGTTTCCGATGACCTTCTCTGGTTGCCCTATGCCGCGGCGCAATATGTGACGGCGACTGGTGATCTCGCCGTTCTCGACGAGCAGATAGCGTTTCTCGACGGAATGGAGCTGGCGCCTAACGAGCAGGATGCGTTTTTTCAGCCCATGGCTTCGAACGAGAAGGCTACTCTTTTTGAACACTGTGCGCGGGCTCTCGACCGCAGCCTTGCGCTCGGACGGCATGGCCTGCCGCTGATCGGCGGCGGCGACTGGAACGACGGATTGAACCGGGTCGGCGTGGGTGGGCAGGGCGAAAGCATCTGGCTGGGCTGGTTTCTTTACGCCACCATTGCGAATTTCGTTGCGTTCGCCGAGCAACGGGGTCAGCACGAGCGTGTCGCATCCTGGCGGCGGCACGTCGCTTCATTGCGCGACGCCCTTGAGCGCGAAGGCTGGGATGGAAACTGGTATCGCCGCGGCTATTTTGATGATGGAACGCCGCTTGGGTCTACTTCGAGCAGCGAGTGCCGCATCGACTCCATTGCTCAGTCCTGGGGGGTGATCTCCGGCGCGGCAGACCCGGCACGCGCCGCACGCGCCATGGCGGCGGTCGATGAAAATCTCATCTTGCGCGATGATGGTTTGGCTCTGCTGTTCACACCGCCGTTCGACCAAACCCTACAGGACCCCGGCTACATCAAGGGTTATCCGCCGGGGATTCGCGAGAATGGCGGGCAGTATACTCATGCCGCCATCTGGTCGGTCCAGGCATTCGCCAAGCTTGGCGACGGGGACAAGGCAGCCGAGTTGTTCGCGTTGCTCAATCCCATCAACCGCGCCCGAACGGGGGCCGCCGTACAACGCTACAAGGTGGAACCGTATGTGGTGTGCGCGGATGTCTACTCCGTTCCGCCGCACGTGGGGCGGGGCGGCTGGACCTGGTACACGGGCTCGGCCGGGTGGATGTATCGGGCCGGTCTCGAGTCAATTTTGGGCTTCAGCGTGGAGGGCAACACGTTGCGACTTGACCCTTGCGTGCCGCAAGCATGGCAAGGTTTCGAAATAGTGTTTCGCCACCACACGGCTCGGTATGAGGTATCCGTTGACAATCATGCCGGGGTTTGCCGCGGCATTGCGCGCTTGGAACTGGATGGTCAAATGCTCCCGCACGGCTCGAGCCACATCACTCTGGTGGATGACGGCGAAACCCATCATGTCCGAGTCACACTCGGATAATCTGCCGGCAACGCGGCATACCGAGAGTAACTCCAATAGACGGCCGGGAAGCATAAAACGGTTTTGTTTGCCTAGGCCGCCTTGGGGTCCGGCATATGGCGCGCTTTGTGGTTATGGCTCACCGTACACGACTGCTCACGGCCGCATATTACGCAGACGAATATCTCGTTGTCCAAATCAAGAGTACGGTTGGCTGACTCAATCTGCTTGAGTCGCAACTCGCCACCACAGACGTCGCAGTGCGACGAGGGCGGCGGCTCGACGAGGGTGCGCATATGATTTCCTTTCGCCCGATGTGCTTCGGAACGAGGAAAAGGGACGCGCGAAAGGGTCCCGATCGAAAAGTTAGATCAAAAGATCGAACGTCTTGCGTTGACGTCTCGATCAATATCAAGCTGCACTTTTAAGAAGGGTGTGTCCAATCACATTTCGAGAGGCGCAATCGACCCAAAGCTGACATTCTCGACGGACCTGTGAAGTCAACAACTGCGCGCTACCGCGTGGAGCAAAAACGCTGGCGATAGCGTGATCTCGCTTTCAGGAGCGACCCGTTCATGCTTTTCAGCGATACTTTTGATGCGGTAGCACGGGTCGCCGGGATCTCGTTCCGAGGCAGGAACGAGATGACGAATTTTGTAGGGACCCAATGCCGCGGCGCGAAGCACGTTCGGCATGAGGTCGACGCTCTGACCGATATTGAACCTGTGAGTCATAAGCCTAACTTTTCGTCATGTGCGAACGGTGGCAACACCGTCGGCGGGGCTTTCGTCGTCCTTGTGCTCGTGCAGGAAGCGGGCAATTTGTCCTCTCAACGCGGCCGTTTGCAGCACGTCCCCCAGCGAACCTGCGGTATCGAACAGCTCGCGTTTGAGCTTCGTCGGGATCGTGTTCCACTGCATGATGACGGCCGCCCCAAGACATCGAAGGATATGCTCCTCGATTTCTGCGACAGTTCTGCGGTTGGCGCTTTTCCCGGCGACGTCGTCCTGCGGGTAGATGTCTTGCGACTTGATAATTTTATCGAAATTGACTGCAAGCCAGTCTTCGTTTTGCGCCAGCGCGCTGAAGCTTTGCTCCGATCGCTGAAGCGCGCGAATTTCACTCGGAACATCGGTATGTTTGAGCGATTCGGTGCTTTCTGCTGCTTTTGCGCGAAATTCGTCTGCCGTGAACATGGAAAGTCCCCTCCGTGACACAGGGCAAGCGGTTTCCCGCTCGACGGTGCCGTAATGTCTGCTTATTGGACGTTGGTGAGCGTATATGGGGACGATCAAGTCGAATTGCGACGACTATTACGCGTTTCAAGAAATTGGCTGGTCGTGGGCTGATTTGCCCACTGCGCTCAGGCCTGATGCGGCCGATCTTCGTTTCATACAAACGATCTCCTGCCCCTGTGGTTATCGTCATTCATCCTGTGTGAACCGAAAACCTTGTCATTACTCAAAAATCTATCTGACTAGCCGCTTAATGCCAGCGCGAGATACGTCCGCTAATCATATCACTGGTTTGCTTTATTCTAAGCGATCAGGCCAACCGCACCAGGCGGCCGCCAAGTCGAGCTCAGATAGTTGTCTATTGTGTCGGTTGCCCCTCTAGTTTGGCGATTTTCTAATTGTTGCCGCTTGCCAGCACCGCGCGCGTGGC
>CAZOTG010000158.1:0-5517 GCA_964582585.1 uncultured Chromatiaceae bacterium
GCGCAACCGCTGCGCGTTGCGCCCTACGGGGCGTTCGCAGGAATAAGTTCTTGGGGAAATTCCAGTTTGCTGCGGGTAGCTAGGCCTTGCCTGGATAGCGACGCGTCCCGCCCAACAGCAAGACTGCGAAGAGAGTCAGTAGCGCATAGGGACTGACAAAGCCACCACCACCGCCGCCGGATGAACCGCCGCCTCCAGGTACGTTGATGGGAGGCGTCGACGTGGTTTGGCCTGCGGTGCTGACCCAGGCGGCGGTGTCGTTGGTGCTGTCGATGTCTTTTTCGTTGGAGAATACCGTGGCGGTGGCGGTTACCTCGTCGGCCGCGGTCAACTGACCGCTGAAGGTCAGGGTGGTGGTGTTGCCCGAGGCCATGCTTCCCAGGTTACAGGTAAAGTTCTCCTGGGCATCCGCCGTGCACAGGGAGTTGTTGTCGTAGGAGAGGGTGGTGTTGTCCAATGGCGTGGTTGAACTGGGAGATGACAGCCCCAGCGTCAGTAATACGCCGGTGGCCGTGTCCGGACCGTTATTGGTGACCGCCACCGTATAGGTCATGGTGCCCAACAGCGGCGGGGCGGGATTGGTGCCGGAGAGGGTGATACCCACATCCGCTACGGTGCCGATTACGGCAATAAAGGCGTCGGTGCCGCTGCCTGACCCGCCTTGATTGGTTGATTGTGCGGCATCGGTCGTGACCGGGAAATCCGTGGAGGAGGTACCGCCCGCTACATAGACTTTCTCCAAGCCGTCTTGGCTCACGGTAATGCCGAGGCCTTGATCGCCGCCTGTGCCGCCCAGGTAAGAGGAGTAGTTCGCGGTACCCGCAGCGTTGAGGCTGGTGACGAAGGCATCCGGCAACACGCTGTAGCCGCTTTGTAAGCCGCTTGTGGAGGCGGTGGGGAAATCAGTGGAATGGGTCTGGCCCGTGACATAGGCGCGGCCTGTGGTGCTGTCTACGGCGATGGCGTTGGCGTTGTCTTCGTCGTTGCCGCCCAGGTAGGTTGAATAGCCTAAGCTATAGGTATTTATTCCTGTCGAACTGAACTTGGCAACAAAGGCGTCGCCCATCGTGGTGCCGCCTTTGAAAGAGGCCTGATTGGCGTTCAGGGTGGGGAAGTTGCTGGAAGTGGTCTGGCCGGTGAGATAGACATTGCCCCCTGTATCGATGGCGATACCCGTGGCAGTGTCATTGCCGCTGCCACCGAGATAGGTGGCATACAGCAACGGTGTAGCCTTGGTCGGATCGATCTTGTAGAAAAAGGCGTCTTTCAAGCCGCTGTAAGTCGAGCCCGCTGCGGATAGTGCGGTTTCAAAGGGTGCGGCAAGCACCCCAGTGGAAGCATTGTTGGTCCATCCCGCCACGTAGGCGACGCGATTGCTGTCCACGGTTACGGCGGTCGCATAGGTATTGCAACAAGACGACGTACTATCCTGTGTGCTGCCCAGGTAGGTGGAATAGACGAGGTCATTAGCGCCGGAGCCGCTGGGGGTGAGTTTGAAGAAGAAACTGTCCCTGAGATTGACATCGGTTTTCTTAGTGGTCTGTATGGCTCCGCTGGTGACGGGGAAGGTGCACGTCATGCACAGCGACGACTGGCCTGCATTCGTCCATCCCACCACATAGGCATTCCCGGCGTCATCCACGGCGATGCCTAAGCCCTCTTCGCCATTGGCGGTGCCCACACAGGTAGAATAATTAAGTGAGCCGTCGTTGTTGAGGATGCTGACAAAGACTGAATTCACCGAGGTTCCGCAAGTTTGATAAGCATTGGCGGTGGTGGGGAAGGTTGTGGAAGTAGCTAAACTAGCCGTACCGCCGGTTACATAGATCTTGCCATTATAGAGCGCAATCCCGTTGGCCTTTTCACCGCTGGGTTCATTGTCGTTGGGGTCACTGGGTCCGATCGAGCCGCTGGATCCGAGATAGGTGGAAAAGATTACGGCGCCGCTGCTGTCCAGCATGGTGACGAAGGCATCACTATTGCCGCCATAGGAAGAGTTAACGAATCCCGGAAAGCCGAGAGAAGCCGTTTGCCCGGTAAGATAGATATTCCCCGAACCGTCCACGGCAATGGCCCGCGCCTCGTCGTCGCCGGTGCCGCCCAGGTAACTGGCGTAGATTAATGCCGGGTCGATGATGAGCGGTTTAGTCGTATCGTAGTGGCCGAGTTTTAAGGACACGGTCTTGCCCTTGATGGCGTAAGCGGCATCCACGGGCACCTCAGTGCCATGGATGGTTTGGTAGGCGTAGGGCGCGCGGTGCACCACCCGTTCGCCGCCGACTTTCAGGATCAGATCGCCCTGGGCGTTTACCGCCATGCTGTCATCGCCGGCGAAGGCCAGGCGGATGGCATGGGGGTCGGCGTGGGGCGCTACCATGAAGTCGTATTCCAACCGGCCTTCCTTGCCGTGGTAGATCATGTCGATGCCGGGGTAGACGCCTTTGCTGAGCACCTTGCCGTAGGTGGGGATGCCGGTATGCCAGCGCTTAGGGTCGTTGCCGATGTAGTAGTTGTGTCTGCCCGGCAGGGCGGCGTTGCCTTGGATCCTGGCCTGCGGTGAGGCGTCCAGGAGACGCATGCGCAGCACCTTGGGGGCGGAGGGGGTTTTGAGTGACAACACCGCCTCGGTGGGTTCGAGAAACAGTATGTAGCCCTTGCCGCGGGCCACATAGGCGACCTGGTCGCTGGTTTGGCCCTGGTTGGGTTCAAAGGCCAGCGGCTGGGGGGCGAGCTTGAGCGGCGGCTGCATGGCATGGGCGGCCGCCACCGTGAAACAGGCGAGCAGGGTTAAGAACCAAGACGATGTTGAGGCGCGTTTAAGGAGCATCGAAGTCATTGCTCGAAAATAGAAGACTGCCTGGGGGTGAAGATTCGCTTTGGATCAGCCCGTACAGCAGGCTTGCGGCCGAAAACCCTGTGATAAACCTGTGCATTCAGAACCTGCTGTATCTTTGAAATCTTATACCTATCCGATGTGGGATCAGCAAGACGACATCATGTTTTTACGAGTAATGGGCGTGCGTTCAGGCGCTGATTCATTTCGGCGTTTAAGCGCACAGGGCTATCCGTGCACCTATATGTATATCGGCATTTTTCCTTGAATTATGAGGGTGGAGAGGCCTTTGCTCCCTTGTCCCGATACGGGCGGGAGGCGAAGAATGACGTGTCGGCAGGTGGGCAAGGATGATCGTAATATTGACGTAAGCTTTGCTCGATGTTGCGTATGGTGTCGTTTAAATAAGATTTCTATCCGCAGGGCATAAATCCGGTTGGTCGAAATGACAACCTGGGATTAATCATCACACCTCTAATTTTTCGCTGAGAAAGCTCACGACTTGGTCGAGGGCGACCGGCTGTGCATCCTTGTCGCGGCGATGTTTGTATTCAAGTTGGCCCTTGTCCAGGCCGCGTTCGCCGAAGACCAGGCGGTGGGGGATGCCGATGAGGTCCATGTCGGCGAACATCACCCCGGCGCGTTCCTTGCGATCGTCGAACAGGACGTCGATGCCGGCCTGGCGCAGCCGTCGATAAAGCTCCTCGGCGGCCGTTTGCAGGCGCTGGGATTTGTGCATGTTCATGGGGATCAACACCGCTTGAAAGGGTGCGATGGCGTCGGGCCAGATGATGCCGTTGTCATCGTAATTCTGTTCGATGGCGGCGGCCACCACTCGCGATACGCCGATGCCGTAACAGCCCATGGTCATGATCACCGCCTGGCCGCCTTCGTCCAGGCAGGTGGCGTTCATGGCCCGGCTGTATTTTGTGCCGAGCTGAAAGATATGGCCCACTTCGATGCCGCGTTTGATGGCGAGGGTACCCTTGCCGTCAGGACTGGGGTCGCCTTCCACCACATTGCGCAGGTCGGCGACTCGGGGTTCCGGCAGATCGCGGCCCCAGTTGACGCCGGTGAGGTGCTTGCCGTCCTGGTTGGCGCCGCACACGAAGTCGGCGAGATGGGCGGCGCTGCGATCGGCGATCACCGGGATCTTCAAACCCACCGGGCCCAGGGAGCCGGCGTCGCAGCCGGCGGTTTGTCGGACCTGTTCAGGTGTGGCGAAGGTGAACGGAGTTGCCACCTCGGGCAATTTTTCCGCCTTGACGGCGTTGAGTTCGTGGTCGCCGCGCAGCACCAGGGCGACGATGCCGTCCTCGCCCTGCACCAGCAGGGTCTTCAAGCAACGTTCGGCGGGCGCCTTCAGGAAGGCGCTGACTTCGGCGATGCTGTGCTGTCCCGGGGTGTCGACCGTGTTCATGGTTTGCGCGGCCGCGGGGCGCGATCCGGCGGTGGCGAGGGCCTCGGCCAATTCCACGTTGGCGGCGTAATCGCTGTCGGTGGAGAAGGCGATGGCGTCCTCGCCCGATTGCGCCAGGACGTGAAATTCATGGGAGCCGGTGCCGCCGATGCTGCCGGTGTCGGCGCGCACCGCGCGGAATTGCAGACCGAGGCGGGTGAAGATGCGGGTGTAGGTTTGGTGCATCAACTCGTAAGTGTCCTGCAACGACGCCTGGTCGAGGTGGAAGGAGTAGGCATCCTTCATCAGGAATTCGCGGGCGCGCATCACGCCGAAGCGAGGGCGGATCTCGTCGCGGAACTTGGTCTGAATCTGATAGAAGTTGGCGGGCAGTTGTTTGTAGGAACGGATCTCGCGGCGGATCAGGTCGGTGATGACCTCTTCGTGGGTGGGGCCGAAACAGAATTCCCGATCGTGGCGGTCGCGCAGCCTCAGCAGCTCCGGGCCGTATTGTTCCCAGCGTCCCGACTCCTGCCACAGCTCGGCGGGTTGCACGGCGGGCATCAGCACCTCTTGCGCCCCGGCGGCGTCCATCTCCTCCCGCACGATCTTTTCCACCTTGCGCAGCGCGCGCAGGCCCAGGGGCAACCAGGTGTAGAGTCCGGCGGCGAGTTTGCGGATCATGCCGGCACGCATCATCAATTGATGGCTGATGACTTCGGCGTCGGCGGGGGTTTCCTTGACGGTGGCCAATAGTAGCTGTGAGGCGCGCATGATTGCTCTCTGATTGAAATGCCGGAAAGTATAGGATTTTAGCCCGTTACCGTGGCTAGCGTATAGCCTTTGGCATGAGAGGGTGGGTGTACTTCCCATTATATTTGGTACTTATAGCGCCAATTCGAATGTTTGTGCGTGCTATAGAACGTCCCTTCTCACTGAGGGAGAAGGACAGGATGAGGGAGTTAAAAGCTTTTATTTATTCCCCTCACCCCATCCCTCTCCCTCGGGGAGAGGGGGATATTCCGGTAAGTTCGGCACAGATATCTTGAAGAGGGAGGAATGTAGGCTAACGGCTTTCATTGAAGCGCATGGAGAGATCGACGGCCTGCACGTCCTTGGTCATGGCGCCTACGGAGATATAGTCGACGCCGGTCTCGGCGATGCGACGGATATTGTCCAAGGTGATACCGCCCGAGGCCTCCAGTTTGGCGCGCGTCCGGCTTACGGCAACCGCCTGCGTCAAATCCTCTATGGAAAAATTATCCAGCAGGATGATGTCGGCCGC
>CAZOTG010000159.1:0-5510 GCA_964582585.1 uncultured Chromatiaceae bacterium
CGGATTACCATCTACCTTGATGACGACGTTGTTGAGGCGTTTCGCAAGCTAGCGGATTCATCCGGTACTGGATATCAAACCATGATCAATGAAACCCTACGCAAGCATCTCGGGAAAACATCCGAACCAGTTGATGAAGAAACATTGCGCCGCATCATCCGAGAAGAGCTACGATCAGCTTGAATTTTAAAACGGGTCATACTAGTCATTCAAAACACTAATTACTCTCTAACTCATGAAAGAGGAATTTGATTTTTCAAAAATGGAAAGTCGGAAGAATCCCTATGCTTCTGCACTAAAGAAGCAAGTATCTATACGCACAGACAAGGAATCAAAGATGACTGGAACGGACAGGAAGATAGGGGAAGAAATACTCGATGGCCTGCGTGAGATCAAACGCGGCGAACATGGACGGATCACGCGAGCGTCGAATAAAAGCACAATCCGTGAAAAAAGAAAAAAATGAGGATTCTTTTATTTCTACTGTTGAAATGGGCTCTATATTCTTACCACGATATTGAACAGAACCTATGCTTCAGCTCCGATGCACGAAAAAGGTACTTGACCAGTTTGGGCTTCGACCGGAGAACCTCGATTGCTAAAAAGGGTAGCGTCCCCTTTTATCCGAGCACTTTCTTTTGGACAAGCATAAGAAAGTACCTCGCACGCGGCGCGAAATGCCGCCCCAAATCAATCCGTCCCCGCAGGGGACTCAATAAGATTTCTCCCTTTGGTCGAAATGACACTTCGAATGCTTAAAGGGCTACTGGATTCCAGCTTTCGCTGGAATGACGTCAAAAGAATTTTAATCAATCCCCTCCGGCGATACCTTATCAAACTCCCCACCAGCGGGCCGCAACTTCTTCCGCATCCAAGCAAAATACATCACCGGAATAATAATCAACGTCAGCACCGTCGATACCAACACCCCAAAGATCAACGAAATCGCCAAGCCACTGAAGATGGGATCATCCAGAATAAAGAACGCCCCCAACATCGCCGCCACCGCGGTGAGTACGATGGGCTTGGCACGCACCGCACTGGACCGTATCACCGCCTCGGGGAAAGGCGTGCCCTGCCGCAGCTCATGATTGATGAAATCCACCAGCAAAATCGAATTACGCACGATGATCCCCGCCAGGGCGATCATGCCGATCATGGAGGTGGCGGTAAACTTGGCGTCCATGAACAGATTCAACAAGGCATGCCCCGGCATCACCCCTATGATGGTGAGGGGGATGGGTGCCATGATGATCAGCGGCACCAGGTAGGAGCGGAACTGCGCCACCACCAGCAGGTAGATCAACACCAGGCCCACGCCGTAGGCGATGCCCATGTCGCGGAAGGTTTCATAGGTGATCTGCCACTCGCCGTCCCATTTGACGCTGTAGCGGTAGGGATCGTCGGGCGGGTGCAATAAAAACTGATTGAGGGTCTGGCCGCCCTCCATGGGCGTGTGGTTCAACTGCGCGTAGATCGAAAACATCCCATATAAGGGGCTGTCCAGCTTGCCGGCCATGTCACCGGTGACGAACACCACCGGCAACAGGTCTTTGTGATAGATGCCATGCTCGCGCCGGCCCTGCACCACGGTGAGCAGCTCCGATACCGGCACCATGGCGCCCTTGGCGCCGCGCACCTTGAGATTGAGGAGAAAGTTGGGATCGGCCTTGTCCGCCGTGGGCAGCTCGATGCGGATGGGCACCGGATACTTGGCGTCGGTCCCGTGCAGATAACTCACGTCCTCGCCGCCCACCGCCGCGGCCACCGCTGAGGCGATGGACTGCTGGCTCACACCCAGCTGCGCCGCCTTGTTGCGATCGACGTGCAGCACCAGTTGTGGCTGCGGCGTCTCCACGCTGTCGTCCACGTCCACCACGTCAGGCGTGGACTCGAAGATGCTGCGCACCCGCTGCGCGACGCGGATCTGGCCGTCGTAGTCAATGCCGTAGATCTCCGCCACCAGCGGCGCCTGCACCGGCGGCCCCGGCGGTACCTCCACGATCTTGACGTTGGCATGGAGGCGCGTGCCGATCTCCTGCAAGGGTGCGCGCACCGCCATGGCGATCTCGTGACTCATGCGATGACGATGGTGCTTGTCCACCAGATTTACCTGGATGTCGCCCACCTGGGCGCCGCTGCGCAGATAGTATTGCCGCACCAGGCCGTTGAAGTTGATGGGCGATGCCGTGCCGGCATAGGCCTCATAGTCGCTCACCTCCGGCACCGTGGCGAGATAGCCGCCCAGTTCGTGCAGCACCCGCGCGGTATGTTCCACGCTGGTGCCTTCCGGCATGTCGACCACGATTTGAAACTCCGACTTGTTGTCGAAGGGCAGCATCTTCATCACCACCAGCTTGAAACCGGCGAGACTCACCGATAACAGGATCAGTATCATCACCCCGGCGAACAGTCCCCAGCGCCGCGCGCGACCCTTTTCACTGTCCAGGAACGGCCCCATCAGGCGCCGGAACAGGCGATGCAACGGCGTGTCGTGACTGTCGCCGTGAGGTGCGTGATGCTTGGCGTGACGCAACACCTTGAAGGTCAGCCACGGCGTGACGATGAAGGCCACCAGCAGGGAGATGATCATGCCCATGCTGGCGTTGATGGGGATGGGGCTCATGTAGGGGCCCATCAAACCGCTGACGAAGGCCATGGGCAGCAGGGCGGCGATCACCGTGAAGGTGGCCAGAATCGTCGGCCCGCCCACCTCGTCCACCGCCGCGGGGATGGCCTCGCTGAGGGTCTTGCCGCCCAGCTGGCGATGACGATGGATGTTCTCCACCACTACGATGGCGTCGTCCACCAGGATGCCGATGGAAAAGATCAGGGCGAACAGCGACACGCGGTTGATGGTAAAGCCCCACGCCCAGGAGGCGAACAGGGTGATGGCCAGGGTGACCACCACCGCGGTACCGACGATGAAGGCCTCGCGCATCCCCAGGGTCAGCCACACCAGCACCACGACCGACACCGTGGCGAACACCAGCTTGAAGATCAGGGTCATGGCCTTGTCGTTGGCGGTGGCGCCGTAGTTGCGGGTCACCGTCACCTCCACCCCTTGTGGAATGAAGGTGCCTTTCAGATCGTTCACCCGTTGAATGATGTGATCGGCGATCTCCACCGCGTTGGTGCCGGGCTTCTTTGCCACGGCCAGGGTCACCGCCGGGAACTCGCCTCCCGCGTCGGCGGGGATGCCCTTTTGCTTGGCCGCCGCGCCGGCGCCGAACCACACGTATTTCTCCGGCTGATCGGGGCCGCGGCTCACCGTGGCCACGTCGCGCAGATACACCGGCGCGCCGTCGCGCATCCCCACCACCAGCGAGGCCACGTCCTCGGCGCTGCTCAACAGGGTCCCGGCGCGCACCAGCACCTCTTGATCGTTCGCCACCAGAGCGCCCGCCTCGTGGGAGACGTTGGCGGCGGACAGGGTGCCGCGTAGATCATCCAGGGCGATGTGATAGGCGGCGAGCCGCTGCGGGTCGAGCAGCACATGCACTACCTGATCCGTGCCGCCGATGGTGTAGATATCACGAGTCCCGGCGACGCGTTTCAACTCCACCTCGATAGTGTGTGCCACTTGTTGCAGATCGAAGCCGCCGCGCGCCGGGTCCTTGGTCCACAGGGTGAGGGTGACGATGGGCACGTCGTCAATGCCCTTGGGCTTGACGATGGGCTGGCCGACGCCGAGATTGGCGGGCAGCCAGTCCTGATGGGAGAACACCGCGTTATACAGGCGCACGATGGCTTCGGTGCGCGGTTCTCCCACTTCGAATTGTACGGTGAGCACCGCCAGGCCCGGTTGCGACACCGAATAGACATGCTTGATGCCTTCGATCTCGGAGAACACCTGCTCGGCGGGCGTGCTGATCAACTGCTCCACTTCCTGGGCCGAGGCGCCGGGAAACGGCACCAGCACATTGGCGAAGGTGACGTCGATCTGCGGTTCTTCCTCCCGCGGCGTCACCAGCACCGCGAACAGGCCGAGCAACAAGCCCACCAGGGCCAGCAGCGGCGTGATCTCGGAATGGAGAAACTTCTTGGCGAGAGAGCCGGAAAGGCCGAGTGTCGTGTCCGACGAATTTCTAGGCATTCTGAGCCCCTGTGCAGGTCGCGGGCAAGGCGCGCCGACGAGGCATAGCCGGTGCGCTATGGGGAGGAGGCGCAACACCGCCCCCGGCCTGCACAGGGGCTCCCTCCGGGCGACGCTGGAAGACGCGGGCGCGGTGTTGCCGCCCCTTGACGTGGAGCCTGCCACGTCGGCGGAGCGGCGCCTTGCGCGCGCGTCTTCCAACGCCGCAGAATGCATAGAAATTCGTCGGACACGACACTATACGTTCATTGCTCATGATCCGCCTGCCGCTCCTTGAGCGCCAAACCGGCTTGCACCGGGTCGAGGATCACCGTTTCGCCCTCATCCAGTCCCGCCAACACCTCAAGCATGTCCTCGCCGCGCATCTGACCGATACGGACCTGCCGCAAGTCGATACGGCCGTCCTTTGCCTTGACGTAGACGGCGGTCAATTCGCTGCGATGGAACACCGCCCGGGCCGGCACCAGCAAACGGCGCGACTCGCCGGTGGCGAAGGCCACCTTGACGAAGGTCCCGGGCCGTACTCCTTTGAGATCCTTGGGCAGGCTCATCCTTACCTTGACGGTGTGACTAAGGGGATCGGCGTAGGGAAACACCGTGAGGTGCTGCACCGTCACGGCGGGCAGCGTCTCTCCCGGGAAACGCACCGTAGCCTGATCACGGTCGTGCAGGGTGGTAATGAAACTCTGCGGCACCTGCACCGCCACCCGCAAATCATCCAACGACAAGCCGGTCATCAACGGCTGTCCCACGCCGACCGTCTCCCCCACCTCCACATGACGCGCCACTACGAAGCCGCTGTAGGGCGCCTTGATCACGGTGCGATCGAGTTGCTCTTCCGCCACCTTGATCTGGGCCTCTGCCGATGCCAGGCGCGCCTCGGCACTGTTGAGGGAGGCGGTAGCGCGATCCATATCCGACTGCGCCATCAGTTTTCTCGCCACGAGATTCTTGACGCGTTTGAATTCCTGCCGCGCCTCCGTCAAGCGCGCCTTGGCCTCCGCCCGCGCCGCCTTGTCCTGGGCCAGGCGCGCGCGCTGCTCGTTGTCGCGGAAACGGATCAGCACGCTGCCCTTGGGCACGAAGTCGTCGACGTCGAAGTTGATCTCTTCAATGCGCCCCACCAGCTCGGCGGCGACGGTGGACTGTTGAACCGGCTCGACCACGCCGTCCAGCACCTGCTCGTCGCTCACGGTGTGATAATCCACCACCGCCGTGGACAAGGGCTCGGCGCCGCGGCTCCACGACGCCGCCAGTAGGCAGGCGGCGCCGACGAGGGCCATGACAAGGGCTTTTCCTGTCCTGGGATCTCCCATGGTCAGCCTCCCCGAAATACTAATTAGTATATGAGAATATCATAATATAATATTAAATCAAGGCCCTCTGCACCGCTTCACTCCAGCCAATAAAGCAA
>CAZOTG010000160.1:0-5474 GCA_964582585.1 uncultured Chromatiaceae bacterium
GTTTTAATGCCGGGTTGTTATTGTCATGTATGGTGTACTTTGATGTCCGATTTCGATTCGCCGTTTTTGTTTGAACATACCGATCTGCTGTGCGGCAGTTACCGGCATTGGACCGGCAGTGAGCTGTTGATCCCCGATATCGATCCGGTGGAAGCGGTGCGGGCGCTTTACGAGGCGCCGGTCGCGGTGGTCTCCCACGACACCCAGAGCGATCCGGTCTTCACTTACGGCAACCGCCTGGCATTGCAATTGTTTGAGATGGAATGGGATGAATTCACGGTACTGCCTTCGCGCTTGTCCACGGAGCCGGTGAATCAGAAGGAACGGTACCGGCTGCTGGCCCAGGTGAGTACCCGGGGTTATTCGGATAATTATTCGGGTATCCGCATCTCCAAGGGCGGCCGGCGCTTCATGATCCGCGACGCCACGGTGTGGAACCTCATCGACGGCGAGGGCCGCTATCGGGGCCAGGCGGCGGTGATTCGCCAGTGGGAGCCGTTGGCTTGATTTGCATAAGGAGTGCCGATTAGTTCAATGCTGTCATTTCGACCGAAGGGAGAAATCTTGCAATGCTTTTTACGAAAGTTGCCGCTGAAATAAGATTTCTCCCTTCGGTCGAAATGACAAATTAATCATAACCTTCCGAATTTGAATGAGCACCATGACTGAATTATCCCCCTACGAGCGCCTGGGCGGCGAGCAGGCGGTCCGCAAATTGGTGGACCGCTTTTATGAGCTGATGGATACTTTGCCGGAGGCCAAGGCGATACGCGCATTGCATCCCGCGGATCTGACGGGGTCGCGGGATAAGCTGTTCAAGTTTCTGTCGGGGTGGCTGGGCGGGCCGTCCTTATATATGGAGGAGTTCGGCCATCCGCGGCTTCGGGCGCGGCATCTGCCCTTTCCTATCGGCATGGCGGAGCGGGACGCCTGGCTGCTGTGCATGGAGCGGGCGCTGGCGGAGACCGAGATGGAAGAGCTGCTGCGCGTGCACCTGCTGCAGTCGCTGCGCAACACGGCGGATCATATGAGGAATCAGTAGGCTGATTTCTTGTTAAAGAGTCGGGAAGGCTATTTGCCGGCGACCGTTTTTTTCAGTTCCTCGGCCACCCGTTGGATCACGCTACCCCAGTCGTGCAGTGCCGGCTGGCGGAAGATACGCAGGGTTGGATACCAGGGCGAGTCCTCCCGCTCCAGCATCCAGCGCCATTCGCTCTCGAAGCGGTTGAGCAGCCACACCGGTCTGCCCAGGGCGCCGGCCAGATGGGCCACCGCGGTGTCGACGCTGATCACCAGGTCGAGCTGCTGCACCAGGGCCGCGGTATCCAGAAAATCCTCGCACTCCGCCATCCAGTCCAGCAGGGCGCCGTGGTTTTCCGTCTCGCCCTTCTGCAGGCTGATGAATTGCACGCCGGGCACCGCGAGCACAGACGCTAAGTCCTTAAAGGGGATGCTGCGCAGGAAGTCCTTTTTCTGGGTCTTGCTGCCCGCCCATACCAGACCCACCTTCATGTCTTTTATCGTCGCCAGACGTTGCGACCATTTTGCCGCCATTGCAGGAGGGACGTGGAGATAAGGCACGGTGTTGGGGATGGTCTCCAGACGGGTGCCGAACACATAGGGGAGGCTCATCATCGGGCAGTGGCAGTCGAAGTCGTCCAGGGGGAGGGGCGTGCCGTTGCCGATCACCCGGTCGACGGCCGGTATGTTTTGCATGATGCGCGTCAACGCGGGTTGGCAGGACATCAGGATTTTCCCGGCGCCCTTTTCCTTGAGCAGCGGCAGGTAGCGCAACATCATCAGGTTGTCGCCCAGGCCTTGCTCGGTCCACAACAGCAAGGTCTTGCCCTGCAGGTTTTCTTCCTGCCAGCGGGGTTTGACGGAGAGCTTCGACAGGGTTTCATGCGCCGTCACAAACTCGCTGTTGTCTCCGCCGGAAAAGCGTTTCTCGTATCGGGCCAGGCCTTCGCTCAATTCGCCTCGCAGCAGCAGGACCAGGGCAAGGTTCCAATGGGTGGCGGCGATGTCCGGCTCGAGTTCCAGGGCCTTGCGGAAACAAGCCAGGGCTTCGTCGTATTTGCCTTGATCCTGCAGCGTGACCCCCAGGTTGGTGTGGGCGACGGCGTTGTCGGGCTCCAGGGCGAGCGCCTGATGGTGGCAGGCCTGGGCTTCCTCCAGTCTGCCCAGGCCGCGCAGGGTATTGCCTTGATTGGTGAGCGCTTCGGCGTAAGCGGGATTGAGTTGCAGCGCCTTGGCGTAGCAGGTCAGGGCCTCCTCCGGCCGGTTCAGATCACGCAACGCGCAACCCAGATTGTTGTGCGCCTCGGCATAGTCGGGCTTGAGTTGCAGCGCCCGGCGGACACAGGCCTCGGACTCGGCCGGTTTGCCCAGCTCCCGTAAGGCGCTGCCCAGATTGTTGTGGGCCTCGGCGTAGTCGGGGGTGAGCGCCACGGCCTTGCGGTAGCAGCTCACGGCCTGATCCAGATCGCCGAGCCTTTGCAGCACCACGCCCAGGTTGTTATGGGCCACGGCGTAGTGGGGATTGAGGGCCAGGGCCTTGCGGTAACAGGCGGCGGCCTCGTCCAGCTTGCCGAGGGTTTGCAGCACCACGCCCAGGTTGTTATGGGCCACGGCGTTGTCCGGGGCGAGCGTCAGGGCCTGGCGGTAACAAGCCGCGGCCTCGTCAAAGTTACCGAGCGTCTGCAGCACGGCGGCAAGTTTGAATCGCGCCTTGACGTGATTGGGGTTGAGCGCGAGCACCTTGCGGTAGCAGGCCATGGCCGCCTCCGCCTTGCCCTGTTCCTCCAGCGACACGCCCATGTTGAAGTGAATGAAGGGATCGTCGGGGTCGCTTTGCAGGGCGCGCTCGAAAAATTCCAGGGCATGTTCGTATTTGCCGACCTGGTGGGCGATGCAGCCCATGAGGTCCAAGGCGCTGACATTGGTGGGATCGACGGCCAATATCTGACGGAGGGCCGCCTCCGCCTGCGGCAGGCGGCCCGCCTGAAAGTGTTCCATGCCGAGTTGCAGGGCCTGGGCAAGGGTGACGGGTTGATTGGTGCTTGTCATGACAGCTGAATCGGCGCGGATTGCTTGGACGTTAAACCTGTCGGTGGCTTTGGCCCACCATAGTAGCGGAAAACGCCTTAGTTTGCCGCCACCGGTATTCTTCACACCCCGTGTGGGCCGTGATGATTTTGTGATATTTCCGTTATCGGCATGAGAACTTTTTGGTGTGCAATGGTTGACGTGGTCAATTATTCACAAGAGGAGATGATGACATGGCGACTAAAGTGCTTGGTGGTTTGTTTTCTGCCGCGGTGATCGCCGCGGCCTTGGCGATGTCCGGCTGCGCGTCGGATGATATGAAATCCATGGGCAATTCCATGGATAAATCCATGTCCCATGACTCCATGGACAAGCCGATGATGGATGATTCGAAAAAAGAGATGAAGGATGACATGGAGATGAAAAAGGACATGGATAATTCCATGTAAGCGAGTGCGCGGTTGCCCTTCTATATCTAAGGCCCGCCGCCGGCCATGGCCGGCAGCGGGACCGGATTAGGCGGGGGGCAGGGCGGCCAGTTCCCGTGCTACCCGTTGGACCACGCTACCCCAGTCGTGCAGGGCCGGCTGGCGGAAGATACGCATGGTGGGATACCACGGTGAGTCCTCCCGCTCCAGCATCCAGCGCCATTCACTCTCGAAGCGGTTGAGCAGCCACACCGGTCTGCCCAGTGCGCCGGCCAGGTGGGCCGCCGCGGTGTCGACGCTGATCACCAGGTCGAGTTGTTGCATCAGTGCCGCGGTATCCATAAAGTCCTCGCACTCGGCCATCCAATCCAGCAGGGCGACGTGGTTTTCGCTCTCGCCCTTCTGCAGGCTGACGAATTGCACGCCGGGTAGCGCCAGCAACGGCGCCAAGGCCTGAAACGGGATGCTGCGCAGATAGTCCTTTTTCTGGGTCTTGCTGCCGGCCCACACCAGACCCACCTTCATCTCCTTTATTGCCGCCAGGCGCTGTGCCCATTTTTCGGTCATGGCCGGGGGCACGCTGATATAAGGCACGGCGTTGGGGATGGTGTCGAGGCCGGTGCCGAACAAATAGGGCAGGCTCATCATCGGGCAGTGACAGTCGAAGTCGTCCAGGGGCAGGGAGGCGCCGTCGCCGATCACCCGGTCGACCGCCGGCAGGGTTTGCATGATCTTCACCAGCTTGGGCTGACAGGCCACCAGGATGCTGCCGGCGCCTTTGTCGCGGAACAGCGACAGGTAGCGCAGCATCATGAGGCTGTCCCCCAGCCCTTGCTCGGTCCACACCAGCAGGTTTTTGCCTCGCAGGTCCTCGCCCTGCCAGCGCGGTTTTGCGCTGAGGCGTGCCAGGGTCGCTCGGGACCGTGCCGACTCGCTGTCGTCCGCGCCTTCGAAGCGTTTTTCGTAGAGCGGCAGGCCGGCGGCCAGATCGCCGTGCAGCAGCAAGCTCAGGGAGAGGTTCCATTGCGCCTTGCTGAGCGCGGGGTCGAGTTGCAAGGCTTGCTGGTAATACATCTGGGCCTCGTCCGGCTTGCCCAGCTCCTGGAGCGCGCTCCCAAGATTGTTGAGGGCCTCGGCGTAGGCGGGGGTCAAGGTCAGGGCCTGGCGGTAACAGTCGAGGGCCTCCTGCGGTTTGCCGAGCTTTTGCAATATCACCCCCAGATTGTTGTGGGCCTTGGCGTAGCCGGGTTTGAGGGCCAGCGCCTTGCGGTAGCAGGACAGGGCCTCGTCCGGGCGGTTCAGTTCCTGGAACAGGTTTCCCAGATTGTTGTGCGCCACGGCATAGTTGGGATTGAGCTGCAAGGCCTTGCGGTAGCAGGCCAGGGCCTCGTCCGCCTTGCCGAGTCGTTGCAGCGCCGTCCCCAGATTGTTGTGGGCCTCGGGATAGTCGGGGCTGAGGGCCAGTGCCTTGCGATGGCAGACCGCGGCCTCCTTCGCCCTGTCCAGAGCTTGCAGTGCCGCGCCCAGGTTGTTGTGCGCCTCTGCGAAGTTGGGGGCGAGCGAGACGGCGCTTTGATAACAACCGAGGGCCTCCTCCGTCATGCCGAGTTGTTGCAGCACCTTGCCCAACTGGTTATGCGCCTTGGCATGGTCGGGTTTGAGGATGATCACCTTGCGAAAATGCGCCAGGGCCTCGTCGAGTCTGCCTTGCTCCTCGAGGGAGATCCCGAGATTGAAGTGGAGATAGGGGTCATTGGGATTGTGCTGCAGGGCCTGGTTGAAGAATCCCAAGGCCTGTTTGTATTTGCCGGCCTGGTGGGCGATGCACCCCAACAGGTCCAAGACCATGGGATTGGTGTCATCGACCGCCAGCATCTGGCGGAAGATCGCCTCGGCCTGCGGCAGACGCCCGGCCTGGAAGTGTTCCATGCCGATCTGGATGGCTTGTCCGGGGGTAACGGGTTGATTAGTGCTGGCCATGGGCGCTCAACCGTGTGA
>CAZOTG010000161.1:0-5468 GCA_964582585.1 uncultured Chromatiaceae bacterium
CTCCGGCGGGCAGGATGCCAATAACCGCATCCTCATCCCCTATACCCTGCAGCAGCAGATGCTGGGCAACAAGCAGGTCAGTTACCTGCAGGGCGAAGCGGTCTCGCTGGAGCAGGCACAGGATGCCGCGGACCAACTCATCGCGGCATTGGAGCGGCGCAACGGCCGCATCTATTCCTACAAGTCCGACACCATGGCCACCTACATCGGCACCAGCCACAATATCCTCAACGGCGT
Source organism: uncultured Chromatiaceae bacterium (assembly GCA_964582585.1). Lineage (GTDB taxonomy): Bacteria > Pseudomonadota > Gammaproteobacteria > DRLM01 > DRLM01 > JARRQJ01. The sequence continues at coordinate 238 of CAZOTG010000161.1, forward strand.
GGCGCTGATCGGTATCGTCGCCGCGTCCATCTCGCTGATCGTGGGCGGATTGGGCATCATGAACATCATGAGCACCTCGGTACACGAACGCACCCGCGAGATCGGCCTGCGCAAGGCCATCGGCGCGCGGCGCCGCGACATCCTGCTGCAATTTCTGCTGGAGGCCTCCCTCATCAGCACCGTCGGCGGTCTCATCGGCCTGAGCCTGGGTGCCGTGGCCAGTATCGCCCTGGCGAAGTTCACCGGCTTTCCCTTGACGCCGTCCCTGGACACCATACTTATCGCCCTGCTGGTCTCCCTGGGAGTGGGCGTGATCTCGGGCTTCCTGCCCGCCAAGCGCGCCGCCGCCCTGCGTCCCGTGGAGGCATTGCGTTACGAATAGTTGTACAAGGCATGGGCGCCGTTCATTCCATTCACCGCCCCCCGGCCAGTGCCGTTACAGGGCTATGACCGCGTTGAACTCGACTGATTTAAGTCAGATATTCTATTACCCATGAACGGAAGCCCCGCTATCACACCCAGCCCACCCGGCCGCCTGCGCAAACACGGCAAGACCTTCCTGTTCACGCTGATCGTAGTCTCCGTCTTCTTCGGCGGCCTCGAACTGATCCTGGCCCTGTTCGGCGTCCGGCCGCTGCTCTCCAACGAAGACCCCCTGGTGGGCTTCGCCGGCAACGTCCCGCTGTTCGTCGAATCCCAGCAGGCCGACGGCGGCGTGATGATGAAGACGGCGCAGAACAAACTGAAGCTCTTCAACGAGCAGGAGTTCCCCCTGATCAAAGGTAAGAACAGCTATCGCATCTTCTGCATGGGAGGCTCCACCACCCACGGCCGCCCCTACCGGGACAAGACCTCGTTTTGCGGCTGGCTACGGGAATACCTGCGGGCGGTGGCGCCGCAACGCCACTGGGAGGTGATCAATGCCGGCGGCGTGAGCTATGCCAGCTATCGCGTCGCCAAGCTCATGACAGAACTGAATCGCTATCAGCCCGACCTGTACATCGTCTATACGGGACAAAACGAGTTCCTGGAACGGCGCTCCTATGGAAAGCTGATCGATATGCCGGAGTGGCTGATCGATCTCAACGCCGTCGCCGGCCGCAGCCGCATCTATACGGTGATGAAAGACGCCATCGACGCCCTGGAGCCGAATTCGGAAAAGCGCGCCCGCGAACGCTACCAGATGAGCGGTGAGGTGGACGATATCCTCAACCATACCGCCGGCCCCGTCACCTATCATCGCGACGACAGACTGAAGCAGCAAATCGTTACCCATTTTCGCCTCAACCTGGGACGCATGGTCGAGATCGCCCATGAAGCGAACGCCGGCATCATCTTCGTCACCCCGGCGGTCAACCTAAAAGACATGTCGCCCTTCAAGAGCGAACATCGCAGGGGTTTGAGCAAGCGGGAACGACACGACTGGCAAGATCTGTTTCAACGCGGCACGGCGCAACAGGCTGCGGACAAACCGGAACAGGCCTTGGCCCTGTACCGCCAGGCGCTGGCCATCGACGATCGTTATGCCGAGCTGCACTATCGCATCGGCCAGGTACTGTATGTCCTGCGGCGTTATGACGAGGCGGAGGGGGCGTTCTGGCGCGCGGTGGACGAAGACATCGCACCGCTGCGCGCCCTGTACCGCATGACCAAGCTCGTGCCCGAGGTCGCCGCCGACAAGCATGTCCCGGTCATCGATTTCCCCGGCATCCTGCGCGCAGCCTATCTGCGCCGCTATGACAACGCCATCTTCGGCAGGGAATTCTTTTTCGATCACGTCCATCCCACCATCGAAGGTTATCAACTGCTGGGGGAGGCGCTGCTGTCGCAGCTGGGGAAACAGGGTATCGCGCCGGCCGTGGATACCGCCCATGATCCGCGCATCGCCGAGGTCAATCAGCGGGTGATGGCGAGCCTCGACAAGGCGGACCACTCCAGGGCGCTGGCGCAACTGGGCAAGGTGCTGGATTGGGCCGGCAAATTCGACGAGGCCAACAATTTATATTTGCAGGCCCTGCAACTGCAAGGTCCCGATCCCGTTCTTTTCAGCCTGCTGGGCAAGACCGCGCAGAAACGCAACAAGCCCGATGAAAGCATTCGCTATTTCAGCCAGGCCGTGGCCCTCAAACCCGACATGGCCTGGGAACAGCTGGCCCTGGCCAACGTGCTGATGGCACAGGACCGGAAGGAGGAGGCGGTCACCCATTATCTGGCGAGCCTCAAGAGCGACCCCGAGAACCCCATCACCCACAAGCAGTTGGGGATCACATTGGCCGAACTCGGTCACGACGAAGAGGCCCTGCAGCACTTCAATCAGGCCTTGGACATCCAGCCCAACTTTGAAGAGGCCCGATACGACCTGATCGTCCTGCTGATTCGCATGGAACGCTATGACGAAGCCCTGAGCCAAAACCAGGAACTCCTCCGCATCGACTCCGACAACTTCTTCGCCCACGACAGCATGGGGATCATCCTCGCCAAGCAGGGAAGATTCGAAGAGTCCATCGCACAGTTCAACGAGGCACTCAGGCTGAGCCCTAACTATCTCGCCGCGAAAAAGAACCTGCAGGAGGCGGAGAAGCTGCGCAAGCAGGCCAAGGCCGAACCCTAAAGCCGCTTAATCGTCTTCCCCCAATGCGAAGGCCGTGAGGGTGTCGCCCAATTCCTTTTTCAACCATCCGTTCACCTGATTCCAGGCCCGCTGTCGCGCCATGGCAGGGTCCTGGGCCGAGGCCTTGATGGGCCAACGCTTGGTGCCGCGAACCCGGTCGCCACCGCCGTCGCGCAGCTGGACGTCGATCTGGCCCGTGACCCAATACCAGCCCTCCCTGAAAATGGGCTCGGCCATGTTCACCGAAGTGGCCAGCACATAGTCGGCCTCCTTGGCGGGGACCGTCTTATACCCTGCGGCGGACAAGGCGCCGGCGGTGATGGTGGCAAGTCGGGCCGGTGCCCCCGGACTGAGTTCTACGGCGATACGCAAACGCCCGCGCAATTCCTCGACGTCGGCGCGCAGGCGGGCGGTGCTCCACGTGGACGGCACGCCCTGGCCGCTGCGGTCCACGACCTTTAGGGTCTTCTGATAGCCGTCGCGCGCGACCTGGGCCTGCACGGCCCGCTGCGCCGCGACGATCTTGTCCAATGGATCCTTGGCGTCGCGGGCCTGATCCAAGAAGCGTTGCGTGGCTTCGTCAAGCTGGCCGATCTCCTGGCGCAGACCGGCCGCCGCCTGACTGCGGGGCAATACGGCCAGGGCATAGAAGCTTTGAGTCTCGGGATCCTGCCAGGTTTCGGCGATGCGGACGCCCTCCAGCACGCGATCGGTGTGGGTCAAGGTGGTACGCGCCACCTGCGCCTCACCGCCGCTTTGAACCGTACCGCCCTCGCTACGGCTCTTGAAGACCCGTATGTCCTCGCTGGACTCATTGATGGCGACCTCGAAGATCTTGGCGAGATCGCTGCGGGCCCGGTCCTTGGCCTGCTCCAGGCTGGGCGCCTCGCCGCGCCCCAGCAAATAATTGCTGCTGCTGTAGTGAGGGGTATCGCCGCTCAACCAGTCGGGACGCGGCGGCGTCCCGCTGCAGGCATTCAACAGCAGGGCAATGACCGTTAACAGACTCAGCTTGGAAATCAGGGTCTTCATCAGTGGGCTCCCAGGAGCGAGGTCGCGCTCCAATAATACGAAATAAATGTCTTGCGTTCAGGGCGGACGACGATGTCGGACAGGGTCTGCGTGGCGACGATGCGCTGCCCGCTATCCAGCAATTCGATCTTCAGGGAATAGCGGCCCGGCAGCAGGGGCAGCCGGGCCAGCTGAATATTGTTGGGCAAGGTGCTCCAACTGCGGGTGTCGGCCTCCTCCGTCAATACCGCGGCCACATTGAGCAAGGTCCCGGCCATAGGATTGTCTTTGCCGGCTCTGTCCTCCATCTTTTTCTTGGCGATAACCCTCGCCAGGCTACGGGCGGTGATGGCCGGCATCTCGTCGGCGAGGTCGGCGAAGGCCACGGCGCTGATATCCTCCACCACCTGGGTGGTGACCGTCTTACCGCCTACCGAGAGACGCGCCTCGGCCACCTGCGGAGGCCGCCTCTGGAAATACGGCAGGGAAACGCGGATCAGGCGGCCTTTGTCGGGATCGGGGTCAGCGAGCAAGACGCTGTGTTCTCGTTTATAGGGGGCCAGGCCGTCGTTGAATACCCAGACCAATTCGCCGAGATCGCTGCCCGGACTGCCAGGCGGCACATCGCCGTCGACGCTGATGGCGAATTCCTTTTGATATTTTTCCAGTTCGTCTCGCAGTCCCTCTTTGCGGGCCAGGCGTATCAGGTCTTTTTTCAAGGTGTCCGGCACCATCACTCCGTATTCCTTTTCGTGATGCCGATAGGCTTCATACGCCTTGCGATACGCGATCATGGCATCGCTCCACTCGCCCAACTCTTCGTAGATCATACCGGACAAATAGCGGGCGAAGCCCAATTCGGGATCCCGCTTGCCCGCATCCTCGGCCAGGCTGCGAAGCTGCAGATCGAGCTGCAGGGCCTCGACCCGGGCATCAAAGGGTTGCCGCAGGGCCAGATAGTTAAGCGCCTTGTAGACATGGAGCATCACCTTGTCGTAGGGTTCGCCTTCGTAGCTGCGAGTGTAGTCATTGATCAGCAACGAGGTCCCCTGCTCCCGGAGACTCAAGGCGGCCAGCTGCTCCATGAGACGCTGCGCCGCCTCGAAGGCCGCATTGCTATCGGCCCACCTGCCCGCCAAATGCAACAACATGCCTTCGTTCAAGCGATACAGGGCCCTGTCGGTGTTGCGTACGGGGATTTTCTCCAGGCGCTGCAGGGCCTGTTCCGGTTCCCGGTCGGTCAGGTCCCGCTGGATCAGGAGGACGGTTTCGCGGTTCGCACAGCCCGCCAACACCGAGATGGACATGGCCGCCGCGGCAAGGACGGAAAAACGCCTCGCGAAAGCGCTGAAGGAGGAGACGGGCATGCCTGTCTCTCAAGCCGAGCCTAAAAGCGCAGCTTGCTGTTCTCGACCAGTTTCTTGATCTTCTTCTGTCCCACCCATACCACGCGATTGTCCACCAGGCTGATCAGGGAGAGATCCACCTGGTAAAAGCGCACCTGGGTCCGTCCCGAAGCGTCGATGATGGTGTTGATGGTGCCCTTGAGCATGAAATCCGCGCCCAGTTCCATCGCCCAGATCGATGCCGTCAGGGTGCTCGCGCCACC
>CAZOTG010000162.1:0-5455 GCA_964582585.1 uncultured Chromatiaceae bacterium
GAACGCTTGCGGGTACTGGGCTGCGACCATGCCCAGGGCTACTATCTGAGCCGCCCCCTTCCCGCCGACGCCATCACCGCCTGGTTCGGCGAATCGCACTGGGGAATCGCCAGCCGGACGGACGACGCCCCCCACTTTCCCCCGCGCGAGGCCTTGTCATAATCCACGTACGTTTACATTCGGCGTATTTAAGGACATCATAAAAGGCCGGCTTCGGCGGTGACGGTCCATGATACGCAAACAGCCCGGCAATTCCTGCCGGAACAACAAGCACAATCAGGCGATCCCCCCTCCGCCGGCTGATGAATGTCACCCGCTCCATGCCAAAAGGAGGCCGTAATGCTGCGCGAAAGCCGGGAATACGAACGTAAGCCGCTGCTGACCCCCGAAAACGAAGTGAGCTTCTTCATCGAAGTGGAGGGAGAGCGCCATCTCTTCGATACGGTCAAGGACGTTTCGGTATCCGGCGCCGGGGTCCAGTTACCCGTCCCGCTCATCCCCACCAGCCCCGTGGTGCTGGGCTTCGATCAGGAAGATTACCAATTGCGGGTCCAGGCCACCGTGGTGTGGTGCAAGCCCCTTGAAGAGGACGACATACTGGACGGCCAGCCGCCGGCTTACCGCCTGGGAATCCGCTTCAACCCCCTCGACCTGAAAAGCAGTTCCATGCTGTTCCTGGCACTGCGCGAATTCATCGATCCCTTCGGGACCTACTAGCGCGGCATATAAGATCTCTACCCGCAGGGCATAAATCGCTGATGCTCGAGATGACAGCTTAATCCGACTTCCCCGGATTCCGGCGAATGCCGGGATATATCAATGTAGGGTCGAAAGCCCCGCGGGGTTTTCCACCAGACCGCCGCCGCAGGCGACGCAGCCTAAAACCACTGCTCCTTGATAGGGTCGATCTCACCGGCGCTGATCACCCTGTCGCGGCCACTGGACTTGGCCTCGTACAAGGCCCGGTCGGCATGCCCCACCAGCACCGCCCCCTCCAGCTTGCCGCTGCCGAACTTCGCGGGATTGTAGGTCGCCACGCCGATGGAGATGGTGACTTGAAACGCTTGTCCGTCGGGGCCCTGGAAGGCATGATCCGCGACGTTGTGGCGGATACGTTCGGCCACCTCGCTCGCTTCCACATTGCCGCTGCGCGACAACAGCGCCGCGAACTCCTCGCCGCCGTATCGGGACAACACATCGCTGCCGCGCAGCTGCGCCCGAATCAAGGCGGCAATCTCGCGCAGCACGTGATCGCCCACCTGGTGACCGTAGCTGTCGTTGACCTTCTTGAAGTGGTCCACATCCAGCAGCAGACAGGTCAGCTGTATGTCTTCGCGGACGGCGCGTTCCAGCTCCTCCTTGAGGCGCTGATCGAAGAAGCGCCGGTTGTTGATGGCGGTGAGGGTATCGGTCAATCCCTGGCGCTTGAGGCGCTCCAGGTTGGTGGAGTTTTCGATACAGATCGCCACCACCGCCGCCAGGTGTTCGAGAAAATCGGTGCGTACCCCTTTGACGAAGCGCTCGGCGTTGTAGCTGCCGATGTTGAGACTGCCGATCAAACGGCCGTGGCGCACCAGGGGCAGCAGCGCGATGCTGTTGGGCGAACGGTGGGTGGAGGCGAACAGCGGCGCATGCTGTCTCGCCTTATAGGGCCCCAACAGCGGAAACAGCGAGGTGGGAAACAAGGCGTCGATATCGTCGTCCTGAGTGGCGAACAGCAGGCCGGCATGATCGCGCAGATCCACGCCCTCCTCTTCCAGAATGCGCCGCACTTCGTATTCGGGATCCAGCAGCAGCAGGGTCACCACGTCCCAGGTGAACACCGCGGGATTGGGATAGAGGATGTCCTGGATCAGTTCGAACAGGGAGTTGAGTCCGATGATGCGCAGTTCATGGGCCTGGAAGCGGCGCAGTTTCGACTCGTTCTTATGCGCCTGGGCGAGGTAGTCCTCCAGGCGCTGCCGCAGCATCTTGTTCTCGGCGTAGATATCCTTGGCCGTGTGCTCCGGTATGGATGATGGTCGTCTCGACATCGCCGCTCACAGAAACTGCATGCTACATGCGGGAACGGGCGGCGAATTCCGCGGCCTGTTCCCGTACCGACACCTTCGCCACCTGCAACAATTCCTCGGCGAGCAGCTCCACCAGATCGTCCACGGTGACGATGCCCTGCAGGGCGCCGCGCCCGTCCACCACCGGCAGGCGCCGCACCCCCGCGGTGCGCATCCGCTGCAGGCTGTCCCACAGACCGTCCGTTGTGTGGGCGGTGAGCAGCTTATCGCTCATGATGTCGCCCACCGAAACGGTATCGATATTCACGTCTTCGCCCAATACCTCCACCACGATATCGCGATCGGTAATGATGCCGATCGGCACCCGCACACCCTCCTGGTCACGGGTCACCACCACATCGCCCACGTGATATTGGCGCATGAGCCTTGCGGCCTCTCGAACGGTGGCGTCCTTTTCGATCACCACCACATCGCGATTGCAGATTTCTCCGATAGACATGGTCTGCCTCCCATTTTTCAGTGAACACTAACAGCCTGCCGAATAGCCTCCCTCTCCCTGAGGGAGAGGGCCGGGGTGAGGAGATCAATAATAAAGAGAGAACGCCATTTCTACTTATCCCCTCATCCTAACCTTCTCCCTGAGGGAGAAGGAACCAAAGAGTATTTTCCAATGGACATCCGGCGGACGAAATGAGCATAGCACAGCGCGGCGGTCGCGACGTAATCGCTTCTCCCCGGCAAAAAGAGGACCATGATGACAACGATTAAAAGCACTTTTTACTCAGCCTGTTATAATGACCCGTCGCCCTTACCCGACACCGTGCGCGTATTTCGACAACCCCACAACGCGTCACGGGTCATGAACGACGGGGTTATAACAACGAAATGATGCAATCCCTTTCCCTGTTGCGCCTGGTGCTGGCGGCGGCGATCGGCGTGGGGTTCTTTTACAACCTCCATGCCATCCCGCTGTTCGATCTCGACGAGGGCGCCTTCACAGAGGCGACCCGCGAGATGCTGCAGCGCGGCGACTTCATCTCCCCCTATCTCAACGGCGTGCCGCGCTTCGACAAACCGGTGTTCATCCACTGGCTGCAGATGGCGAGCACGGGCCTGTTCGGCTTCAACGAATTCGCCCTGCGCCTGCCCTCCGCCCTGGCGGCGACCCTGTGGGTGCTGGCGGTCTATGCCTTCCTGCGCTACCTGAAGGACGAACACACCGCGCTGTTCGCCGCCATCGCCATGGCCACCTCCCTGGAGATCCCCATCATCGCCAAGGCCGCCACCGCCGACGCGGTGCTCAACCTGTTCGTCACCGCCACCATGCTCACGGCCTATCTGCACTATCACGACGGCCGCCGCCGCTGGCTCTACGCCAGCTTCGCCCTCATGGGCCTGGGCTTCCTCACCAAGGGGCCGGTGGCGGTGATGATCCCCGCCGTGGTCACCCTGCTGTTCCATCTCAGCAAGGGCGACTTCCGCGGCTGGCTGCGTGCCGCCTTCAGCCCCACCGGTATCGCGCTGTTCCTGATCGTGGCCCTGCCCTGGTACATCGCCCAGTACCTGCAGCAGGGCGACGCCTTCCTCCAGGGCTTCTTCCTCAAGCACAACCTCGGCCGCTTCGAGGAGGCCATGGAAAGCCACAGCGGCAGCGTGTTCTATTACGTTCCGGTGGTGCTGCTGGGGGTGCTGCCCTACACCACCGTGATGCTCGCCGTCCTGGCCCGCGCCAAGACCCTGTGGCGCGACGACCTCAGCCGCTATGCCCTGATCTGGTTTGCATTCGTGTTTATCTTCTTCTCCCTGTCCGGCACCAAACTGCCCCACTACGTGATCTATGGCTACGCGGGCCTGTTCATCCTCATGGCCCTGTCCTGGGAGCGCCTGCCGGCGCGGGGCTGGCTGCTGCTGCCGCCGCTGCTGCTGTTCGCGTTTCTGCTGGCGCTGCCGGACGTGATCGGCTGGGCGCTCCCCCACATCCACGACCCCTTCGCACAAGACATGCTGGCCAACTACGGAGACTACTTCACCACCGGGTATCGGATATTCTTCATATTCTCCATCGCCATCACCCTGGTGTTCATGGTTGAACCGCGCCTGGCCAAGCCCGTCAAACTCTACGCCTGCGGCCTGCTTACGGTGTTCGGCCTGTCGGCCTATCTCATGCCGGTGGTGGCCGGATTGCAGCAGTCGCCCATCAAAGAGGCGGCCTTGCTCGCCAAGCAACGGGACTACACGGTGGTGATGTGGCGACTCAACACCCCCAGCTTCGACGTATACAGTGAACGCCTGGTGGAAAAGCGCGACCCGCGCCCGGGCGACGTGGTCTTGACCAAGTCCATCTTTCTGTCGCAACTTGGAAAGGCCGAGGTGTTATATGAAAAGAACGGGATCGTTTTGGCCAGGCTGGAAGCGGGCGGCGCAAAGCCCTAGGGAATCTCGTTATTCCAGCAGAAGCCGGTAGGGTGGAACCCGTCAGGGGTTCCGCCGGATGCATTCGGCGATAACCATGGCGGAACACGCTGCGCGTTTCCGCCCTACATATATTCGAAGGTGTCATTTCGACCGAAGGGAGAAATCTTGCACCACATTATTCCAGACAGTGCCGCTGAAATAAGATTTCTTGCTGACACTCGAAATGACAAAGTCAACGCGACTTCCCCAAGACTTGCATGCTTTGCGGTGAAAAAGAGTATTTTGCCCATGCTCCCCAAGCTCCCTGAACACTGACCCGCGCCCACCCATGGACCTCGCCACCTTCCAACCCTTCCTCCACTGGCTCAGCGCCCACCCCGGCTGGTCCGGCCTGGCGGTGTTCCTCATCGCCTTCAGCGAATCCCTGCTGCTGGTCGGGCTGATCTTTCCCGGCTCGGTCATCATGTTCGGGGTCGGCACCCTGGTGGCGGCGGGCGCACTCGATCTGTGGACAACCCTCGTTTGGGCCGCCGCCGGCGCGGTGGCGGGCGACGGCATCAGCTTCTGGCTGGGCCATCATTACAAAGACCACCTTCGCGACATGTGGCCCATCCGCCGCTATCCCGCCCTCATGGAACGCGGCGAGCAATTCTTTAATAAGCACGGCGGCAAGAGCATTTTGTTCGGCCGTTTCGTCGGCCCGGTCAGGCCGGTGATCCCGGCGGTGGCCGGCATGCTGGGCATGAGCCCCGCCCGCTTCCTCACGGTCAACGTGGTGTCGGCCATCGCCTGGGCCCCTGCCTACACCCTGCCCGGCGTGGTGTTCGGCGCTTCCCTGGGCGTGGCCTCGGAGATCGCGTCGCGGCTCATGGTGCTGGCGCTGGCGGTGGTGGCGATCCTGTGGCTCAGCGCCTGGGTGGTGTACCGCATCTATATATATGTGCAACCCCGCGGCGCCCGGATCGTGGAGCGCCTGCTCACCTGGGGCGCCGCCCACCGCTACGCCGGCAGGGTGGTGACCTCGGTGC
>CAZOTG010000163.1:0-5416 GCA_964582585.1 uncultured Chromatiaceae bacterium
CGAGCCGGTGGAGACCACCTCCACATCCTTGACGATGCCGCCATCGCCCATGCGCATCACCGAGCCCTTGCCGAACTGGCGCTCGATCTGACTCAGCGCGGCGCTTAATGCCTTTGACTTGTTCGCGTCCATCCACTCATCCCCTTTGTTGACCTTTTAAAAATCCTGACCTTCATCCCATTCCAAGCCTGGGATTATCCCACAGATCGCTATTGCGATGTACCGCCGTCCGTGCCGGCGGCCAGCGGCCATTCTCGTAAAACGCGATACTGAACGCCGGCGGCGGCGGTAACCGATTCCACCAAGGCAAAGGCCCTCACCGGCCAAGAGATGGGTGCCACGGCAGGTAAGTCGCGCGGCGCCTTGCGGACCTTGCGGCACAGGGTGAGATGGATTTGGAAGGGCCGCTCGTCCACCGCCCCACCGCAGCGGACAACGCAATCCTGTGTCTCCCGCACCAAGGCCGATAGCGGCGGCGGCGTGACCGCGCTGCCCGCCCACAACACCTGAGGCTTTCGCCAATAGCCCAATCGGTCCAGCTGCAGGCTGAAGCCGGTTGCAGCGATCCCGGTCAGCGCCTCTTCGATACAGCGTTGCCGCTCGGCGGGCGTGGATCCCAGAAAAATCAGGGTGAGATGCAGATTGTCGCCGCTGACCAGACGACCTATACCCGAGGGCAGGCTCCGTTGTAACTCCACCAGGGCATTGCGCACCGCGCTATCCGGCCACAGGGCCAAAAACAAGCGCCGCACATCAGGGGTATTCACGCAAGAAATCCAAAAGGCCTTGCAAGGCCGCCGTCACCGCTTGCCGGCGCACTGCCTCACGGTTGCCAAAAAACTGAACACGGCAGCTTTGAGTCGCCACGCCGTCCCCCGCCCAGGCCAGGCATACTGTGCCCACCGGCTTGTCGAGGCTGCCACCGCCGGGGCCGGCGACCCCGCTCACCGCCACCGCCACCTGGGCATGGCTGTGAGACAAGGCCCCCTCCGCCATTTCCCGCACCGTGGCTTCGCTCACCGCCCCATGGCGCTCGAGGGTGGCCGCCTGCACCCCCAGCAACTCCATCTTGGCGGTATTGCTATAGGTCACAAAGCCGCGCTCAAACCATTGGGAACAACCCGCCGTGGAGGTGATGGTCTGCGCCACCCAGCCGCCGGTGCAGGACTCGGCGGTCACCACCATCAGGCGCCGCGCCAGTAACCCTTCCCCCAGCTGTTCCGAGAGGGCCTCTATTTCCATCAGTCTGCCCACCTGCCATTTAGCGTGGCGTTCATATTAGCAAAGAGCCATGATAAGCGCTGGCGGTGTATGTCCAGCCAAGGCATTCTGGGTTAAGATTGGCGGCTTTTCGGGGAAGTCCTGTCATCATGCCCAATGCCACCGCCACCCGGACCAAGGGTTCCTGGATATCGGCCTTGGGTCTGGCGGATCAATATCTCGCCCCCCATCACCTCCTCACCCGGTGGATGTATCGCCTCACCCGGGTGCGCGCCCCCTGGTTCAAGGACCGGCAGATTCAATGGTTCATCCGCCGCTATCAAGTGGATATGAGCATCGCAGCGCAGAGCGATCCCTTGGTCTATCCCGACTTCAACAGCTTTTTCACCCGGTCCCTTAAGACGGGTGCCCGCCCCGTCGTTACCGACCCGCAGGCCATCGCCTGCCCGGCGGACGGCTCGGTGAGCCAGTTGGGGGATGTGGAGAACGGCCGGCTGTTGCAGGCCAAGGGCCATTATTTCGATCTGCCAAGCCTGATGGGCGGCTCACAAACGCGGGCGCAAGCCTTTGAGAACAGCCGTTTCGTGACTATTTACCTCTCGCCGCGGGATTACCATCGGGTGCACATGCCCCTCAGCGGGCGCCTGCGGGAAACGATCTATATTCCTGGACGTTTGTTCAGTGTCAGTCCTCGCACCACCCGGGCGATCCCGGGGCTGTTCGCCCGCAACGAACGGCTGGTCAGCGTCTTCGATACCGCCATAGGCCCCGTGGCCGTGATCCTGGTGGGCGCCATGTTCGTGGCGGGGATCGAAACCGTGTGGTCGGGATTGATCCCCCATGACAATCGACCCATGGAGCGGCGTTATGGCGCCGAACATACCGGGCAGGAAATCACTTTGGAGCGCGGCGCGGAACTGGGGCGATTCAATATGGGCTCGACCGTGATCCTGCTGTTCCCCCCCGACCGCATCGAACTGGCCCCGGCATTGACTCAAAATTCGCCGGTAAAAATGGGAGAGCTGCTGGCCACGATCAATCCCGGTGGCTAGCGCTCAATTAAGTTATACTAAGATTTTAAGCAAGCCGTCGCCCTATCACGCCATGACCGACGAAACCGATAAAACTACGGAACCCCTGCTGCACTGCGATGTGTGCTTGAAGGAAATTCCAGGCTCGGTGGCCAAGAGCCTGGAAGGACCTGATTACGTCTATCATTTTTGCGGCGCGGAATGCTACACCACGTGGGAAAAGCAAAAGCACCGAGATCGCGACGCCAACAAATAAGCTGGACCGCGAAGAACAGGATCTTGCAGCAGAACTGATCGTAGTCTAGGTTGCTGTTTCAGCCTACCTGCTTATACCGCAACACTTCTTGCAAGGATCGGAAGGCATCCGCATCAAAATCGCGGAACATCATGCCCACCCCGTCCGCGGCCTCCCTAACCACCCGCGCATTGATGCGATGCTTGGTCAACTTCCTGCCTGACCCCAGTTTAAAGGTCAGTTCCACTGACATTTTCTGAGTGGGCATGATTTCTTTTGGTATTTCGACAAAGACCCCGCCTAAGCCGATATCCCGGGTGTGATATTCCCCGGCTTGCATCCCTGCAAAAGATAAATCGACCGGTACATTGATCGGTGTACGTTCAGTCCATCGACGCTCCATAACCATATCCCATGTTCCCCTCTGTTTATGTGTTGATTTTTCGTTATTCGATTCCTTTCATCTTCAGAAAGAGGGCTACCATCCTCATCCACATCGACACTATGCAAGCATTATACCTGCTAACAGAAAAAACTATAAATAACAATTAATTATTGTGATAATTACGTAATTATTACGTAATCCTCCGCCATGATCTGCGGGGGATATTTTCAAACCGTAAACCTGGCCGACAAACCGGCGGTGCGACGTGGCAGCTTGTTGGATTTAGGCACTGGTAGAAGGATATGTAGAAGACTGAGGTAAAGGATGGCTCTATCTTCGCGATAACGATCGAAAAATCAACCTAAATCCCCGCACTGAAACAATCCTTAGATCCGGCAGCAGGCTGCTAGGCGTGGGCAAAGGGAAAGGCGAGCACCTCGGCCAAATCCCAACTACCTGTTTTCAATAATAATAAGCGATCAACCCCCAAGGCCACCCCGCTGCACAAAGGCAAACCCTGGGCAAGGGCCGCCAGCAGACGCTCATCCGGGACCATGTCCGCAAACCCCAGGTCACGGCGTCGCCGGCGGTCTTCCTCGAAGCGGCGGCGTTGTTGGTCGCTGTCCGTCAACTCCTGGAAGCCGTTTGCCAGCTCCATACCTTGAACATAGACCTCGAAACGCTCGGCCACCGGCGGCGAGCCCTCACGAACCCGCGCCAACATGGCCTGATAGACCGGATAGTCGAACACGAACAGGGGTGGCCGCCCGCCGCCAGCCAGGCGCGGCTCGATCAAATGGGTCCACAACAAGCTCACCCACGCATCACGGTCATCCTGCAGGCCGTCTGGCGCATGCAACTGCCGGGAGGCAGCGCAATCCCGCAACATCGCAGTCGTTGCCGTATGAGGATCGAGATCGAGGTAGTGGGCGAATACCGCGGCGTAACTAAGCCGCTCAGCGGGCGGGGATTGCAGTACCCGCTGTAGCAGGTCGTCCACCTCGTCCATCAGGCCATGATAGTCGAGGCCCGGGCGGTACCACTCCAACAGGGTGAATTCCGGATTATGGCGCCGGCCCGCCTCGCCGTTGCGAAAGGCCTTGCAGATTTGGTAGATGGGACCACTCCCCGCCGCCACCAGCCGCTTCATGGCGAATTCCGGCGAGGTTTGCAAATAGACGGTACGACCGGAAGGCGCGCCGGGACCGGTGTAGCGGCTTGCGAAACTGTCGAGATGGGGATCGCTGGCGCCCCGCGCGCATAACAACGGCGTCTCCACCTCTATCACCCCTCGTTCGGCGAAGAACCCACGGAGGGTGGCCAGCATCTCGGCCCGCTGCCGCAGCGCCTCCTTACCGGCAGTAGGCCGCCAGTCGGTCATGCTCAGCTTTTAGCGCGTGATACATATTCGCCGGTACGCGTATCCACCTTGAGCAAGTCCCCGACATCGATGAACAACGGCACCCGCACCACGGCCCCTGTCTCCAAGGTGGCCGGCTTGCCGCCGCCGCCCGAGGTATCGCCGCGCACGCCAGGGTCGGTCTCGGCCACCGCCAACTCCACAAAATTGGGCGGCGCCACCGCCAAGGGCTGGCCGTTCCACAAAGTCACCACGCATATCTCCTGACCCTTGAGCCATTTCGCCGTATCGCCCACCGCCTCCGGGCCGGCGGCAAACTGTTCGAAACTGTCGGGCACCATGAAATGGTAGAACTCACCATCGAAATAGAGATACTGCATATCCGTGTCCATCACATCCGCCGCCTCCACGGTCTCACCCGATTTGAAGGTGCGCTCGATGACGCGGCCGGTCTTCAGATTGCGGATCTTCACCCGGCTGAAGGCCTGGCCCTTGCCGGGCTTGACGAACTCGTTTTCGATGATCGAACAGGGATCACCGTCGAGCATGATCTTGAGTCCGCTCTTGAATTCATTGGTGCTGAACGTCGCCATACTGTCCTCGTTTATAATGCCTGACCACGATACCGGGCCGACCCTGTAACATGGCTGCCTGCCGACGTCAGGTGGGGGTTAGCGGTATCACACAAAAATAAAGGTGCCTATGTTACAGCGAAATCCTTCATCTTGGCAGCGCCCACGCTGGCAACAGGCCTTGGCGGAGGCCATCAGCGATCCCGCGGAATTGCTGGCCCTGCTGGAATTGCCCAGGGAGCTAGCGCCCACATGCCGCGATGCGGCGCGCCAATTCCCGCTGCGGGTGCCGCGCAGCTATGCCGCACGCATGCGCAAGGGCGACCCCGCGGATCCTCTGTTACGCCAGGTGCTCCCCATCGCCGCCGAGAACGACGCGGTCGCGGGGTTCATCCGCGACCCCGTCGGGGATCTCGAGGCCATGCCACTGCCCGGCGTACTGCATAAATACCGGGGACGGCTGTTATTGATCACCACCGGGGCGTGCGCCGTCCATTGCCGTTACTGTTTCCGCCGCCACTTCCCCTATGGGGATGCCAACCCGGCGCCGGCGTCATGGCGGCAAGCCCTGGACTATATCGCGGCGGACCCCGGCGTCACGGAACTCATCCT
>CAZOTG010000164.1:0-5397 GCA_964582585.1 uncultured Chromatiaceae bacterium
ATAGGTAACCCAGGTGATCCTGCTTTGATCTTGCTTGATGTATGCCCACAAATTGGGATCCAGGTACAAGGCAAAGTGCACGGCCACTGCCGCCGCCGCCCATATCAACCATAAGAACATGGTGCGGAAGGCTTTTTCCTGGACCATCAGTTTGCGGCTCATGACTTACCTAAACCCCGTTCTCCGCCCGTGTTGAGCTGCTGACAAGGCAACTAACGATCAGCGTTAGATCCCGACTGTGAAGCAAACATCCTATATTAATTGAATTTGCGGGCAAATGTATCTTGGAAATCGTGACGTATTGAATCTGCTGCTTATCCGGCCTTGGAACCTGTCGGCAACGGCAACCATTCCATACCATTACAAAGCTTTTCAACAGACGCAACGGCAGGCAACAACCGTTGGTAGGCTGGACGATGAGCTTTAAGCCGGGAAGGAGGTTTGATGTGTGGTGAGTGCGAGATCATAAGTTAAGGAAGGCCCCGTGCCGGCGCTCAGCGCCGGCACGGGAATACGGCGAATCAACCGTGCATGGAAATGCTGGAAGCAATAAAATAGACAAGCAGCGCGATGGCGCCGAGCCCCAGTACGATGACAGGGTCATTGGTGCTGATATCTTTCCAGCCTTTATTTTCGTTGGACATACTCCCCTCCTAATCTGAAAAATTTCCCCAAAATAACCAAGCTTTTTCCTCGGCATTGGTACCGAGAATGGATTTTTTACACGACCAAATCGGAGAGGTCAAGGGTTTTGCTCAACAATTACCGGAAGGTTGCTAGGTGTTCTAGATCTAAGGGAATAATACCGGCGCCGCATAACCGGCATCCTTGTCATTTTACTTCGGCAAGGCCCTGGCCGCGGGGGTCGCTGGCGGCGCTGACCTGGTTGTTTTGCTTGCCCCACCACACCACCTGCATGTTGCCGTAATGACGGTTCAGGGCACGGAGGTGATGGCCACGGCTTTGCAAGGACTCGATGACAGGGGGAGGCAAGGCATCGGGTTCGTACTGAATGGCATCGGGCAGGTACTGGTGGTGAAAACGTTTCACGGCCACGGCAGAGGCCGCATCGCCACCCGCGGCGATGTTCAGGGCGGCCAGCAGCACCATAGTAATGATCCGGGAACCTCCGGGGGTGCCGAGGATCGCGACGCCTCGCCCACTTTCCATAAAGGTGGGGGTCATACTGGAGAGTGGCCGCTTGCCGGGTGCGATGGCGTTGGCATCGTCCCCTACCAATCCGTAAACATTGGGAACCCCCGGTTTGGCCGAGAAGTCATCCATCTCATCGTTGAGCAACACCCCGGTGCCGGGAGCCATGAAGGCGGAGCCGAAGGGGAAATTGATGCTCAAGGTGGCGGCAACCCGGTTGCCCTGCTTGTCCAGCACCGAAAAATGGGTGGTGTCGACGCTGTGGTTTTCGTCGGCGGTGCCGGGCAGGGCGCTGCTGGGGGTGGCCCGATCGAGACGGATGCCGGCGCGCAGACCTGCGGCGTACAGCGGATCAATGAGCTGCGCCACCGGCATCTTGACGAAATCCGGGTCGCCCAGGTATTCCGCCCGGTCACGATAGGCGCGGCGCATGGCCTCCACGATCACGTGGGTGCGGGTCGCCTCATCCATTTTCTCCAGATCGTAACCACTGAGGATGTTGAGCATGGTGAGCAGCGCCACGCCGCCGGAAGAGGGGGGGGCGGCGGAGGTGATACGCCAACCCCGGTATTCGCCGCTGATGGGGGTACGCTCCACGACCCGATAGGCACTCAGGTCCTTCTCCGTCCAGATGCCCCCGGCGGCACGCACCCCTTCCACCAGTTGCTTGGCCAGCCTTCCCCTGTAGAAACCGTCACTACCCTGTTTCGCCAAGGCCGTGAGCGTGGCCGCCAGGTCGGGTTGCTTGATGAGCCGGCCTATCTCCGGGGCTTCACCCTCATGCAGAAACACCGCCGCGGCGGCCGACGAGGCGCGCAGCACCTTCAGCCGGAATCGGGCCAGTCGCTGGTAGCGGTCGTCCACGGGGAAGCCTTCCCGGGCGAGGCGGATGGCGGGGGCCAGGCTCTTGGCCAGGGGCAGGCGGCCGTAATGGCGAGCGAGATGCACCAGGGCGGCGGGTTCGCCGGGGATGGCGGCGGCCAGTGGTCCGTCCACCGAGCGATGGGGTATCACCTCGCCATGCTCGTCGAGATACATGTCGCTACGGGCCGCCAACGGCGCTCGCTCCCTGCCGTCGACCATCACGTCGCGCCCGTCTTTGGCGAGGTGCAGCAGCCAGAAGCCGCCGCCGCCCAGGCCGGAACTGGCGGGCTCTACCACCGCCAGCGCGGCGCTGACCGCCACCGCGGCATCAAAGGCATTGCCTCCTGCAGCGAGGATCTCCATGCCGGCCCGGGTGGCCAATGGATGAGCGCTGGCGATGGCGGCTTGCGGCGGTGCATCGGCGG
Organism: uncultured Chromatiaceae bacterium; assembly: GCA_964582585.1. Taxonomy (GTDB): domain Bacteria; phylum Pseudomonadota; class Gammaproteobacteria; order DRLM01; family DRLM01; genus JARRQJ01. Next base: position 2,442 of record CAZOTG010000164.1, read on the forward strand.
CAGCCGCGGGCCAATACCAGAAGCTACTTAAGAGAACAGCTACGAGGAATAAATGTCTTGCCATGGTTCGCCAGAGGATTGCAGGGATGAAAATGTAACACACAATGAAATTATTAACGTTAAAACCCGTGAGTGGGGGTGTTGAATCCATCGGCATGCGTGCCGTTAATACATATTAGGGTTTTATAGCGTCCCAAGACATTATAAATATTATGTATCTTAACTTACTAAGCTGTATCCAAAATAATGGCTGAGCCACTGCAAGATAATATCGTCCAACTCACCGGCGATGATGTGAAGGTTGGTGTGGCCCTGCCATGGAGCACTTTTGACAAAACGGGGCGGCTGTTATTGCGGGAAGGAGCCATCGTTACTTCCAATAACCAGCTGAACGTTCTGCTGGAAAGGGGTATGTATCGGCAAAAGTCGCCGCAAGATGCCGATATTGAGCCGCCACCTCCCGCTACAGGACAGAAGCTCAATCCCTTTATCACCTTGGATGAGTTGTTGAAGCGCTCCCGGGCCTTGTTGCAATCCATCGTCGCAGGGCAGGCGGAAAACGCCCGGCAGCATATCGAGAAGCTTTGTGCCGATCTTAACATCCTCCTTGATCAGGATACGGATGCGGCCCTCGCCGGCATGCATCTGGATAGTGAAGGTCCGTACAGTGTCGCCCATTCCTTATATTGTGCGATGCTGGCAGGCTTGATTTCCCGCCGTAGGGACTACGGACAGGATGTCAGGATGACACTGATGGCCGCCGCGCTCACCTCCAATGTCGGCATGCTGGATTTGCAGGAAAAATTGGTAAAGCATGACGGTCCTCTGTCGGAAGAGACGCGGAAAGAGATCGAACGACATCCCGAGCGCAGCGCCACGCTCTTGAAGGCGGCGGGTATCGATGATGGCGAGTGGTTGACGATCGTCGAACAGCACCATGAAAAAGAAGATGGCAGCGGTTACAGCCGGGGTCTATCAGGCCCGGCCATCCATGAAGGCGCCAAGATCGTCAGCGTGGCGGATCGCTACCATGCCTTGATCTCAGACAGGGCGCAACGCTCGGGATTGGCGCCCACCGAGTCCCTACGCAAGCTCTTCGTATTAAAAGAGGGGTTGGACGAGGCGAGCGTCTTCGCCTTGATTAAAGAGCTGGGTATCTTCCCTCCCGGTGTCTATGTGCGTCTCTTCAACGGCGAGATCGGCATGGTGACGCGACGGGGTCAGGACGGTGTTTCGCCGCAAGTGAGCAGCCTCATCGGGCCGCGCGGCGCTCCTTACAACAAACCCTTCGCCCGTGACTGCGGTATTGCCCAGTATGCGATCAAGGAAATGGCTGAACCGCTCAGTATTCCCGTTTCGAATTTATATGGTATGTGGGGATACGGCTAAGTCTCAAAATAAGCTTCGCTGGTCTTGAAGCTTAAAGCGCGTCCCCGGTTTTTTTCTGCGTCAACCCCAAATATTTCTCGTAAAGCTGTTCCCGTGACTCTTCGTGGTCGGGGTCCTTTGGTATGCATTCCACCGGACATACCGAGACGCACTGCGGCTCTTCGAAGTGGCCCACGCACTCCGTGCAACGCCGGGGGTCGATGACGTAGATCTCCACGCCCTGGGAAATGGCCTGGTTGGGGCACTCCGGTTCGCAGACGTCGCAATTGATGCACTCGTCGGTGATTATCAAGGCCACGTAAAACTCCTGAGAAAATCACTAAAGCGGCTATTTTAGCTCAGTCGCTTCCGCAATGCCTTTTCCACCTCGGGATGGACGAACTCCGAGACATCGCCGCCGAGGCCGGCGATCTCCCGCACGATGCTCGACGACAGGTAGGTGTAGTGCTCGGCGGGCATCATGAACACGGTCTCGATGCCGGGCGCCAGTTTGCGGTTCATGCCCGCCAACTGAAACTCGAACTCGAAGTCGGACACCGCCCGCAGGCCGCGCAGGATCACCTGGGCCTGCCTGTCCTTGGCGAATTCCACCAGCAGGTTGTCGAAGCCACTCACCTCCACATGATCCATTCCCGCCAGGGCGGTGCGCGCCATGGCCATCCTTTCCTCCAGGGAAAACGCCGGGGTCTTGCCGGGATTGGCCGCCACCGCCACGATCACCCGCTCGAACATGTGCGTCGCCCGCTGGATGAGATCGCTGTGGCCGTTGGTGACGGGGTCGAAGGTGCCGGGATAGATGGCGGTGATCGCTGTCGCAGTCATGATGGGTCCCCCTCTGCGCCGCTGGCGGCAGTCTGTTTCAGCAAATAATACCCCACTTGCCCCGCCTCTTTGTGGCGGAGAACGGACCATTCGCCGGGAAGCGGGGGCAAGGGCGTGTGGCGCTCGGTCTCCACGTAGAGCCAGGCGGTGGGTGTCAGCCAGCCCTGCGTCGCCAATAATTGCAGACAAGGGCCAAGCAGGTCGCTGTGAAACGGCGGGTCGAGAAACACCACGTCAAAGGGCTGTGCCGGCCCGCGCAGGAAGGCCAAGGCCTCGCCCTGCACCACGCGGGCGCCACTGGCATCGAGCAGATGGATATGTTCCTTGAGCTGCGCCACCACCGCGGGATGTTGATCCACCATCACCACCTGTTCCGCGCCGCGCGACAGTGCCTCCAGGCCCAATGCGCCGCTGCCGGCGAACAGGTCTAGACAGCGGGCGCCGGGCAGGATGTCACGCAGCCAGTTGAACAGGGTTTCCCGCACCCGGTCCGGCGTGGGGCGCAGGCCGGGGAGGTCGGGGAAGGCCAGCTTCCTGCCCCGCCACTCCCCGCCGATGATGCGCAGGCGGTAGCGGCCTTGGCTCACGGCGAGGGTCTGTTGGCATCCCGTACACCGTGGCGACGGAGCCCATTTTGGCGCGAGACAAGGCGACGCGAGCGCGGTGTACTTGCCGTCCATAAGCGAGCGGCAACGCCGTATCGCGCCAAAATGGCCCCGTCCCTTCGGGTTGCGCCCCAAAAGGC
>CAZOTG010000165.1:0-5390 GCA_964582585.1 uncultured Chromatiaceae bacterium
GCGCGTTCCAGCCATCGGCGTGCCCCTTGTGTTCCTGTTGATACGACACTTCCTGGTCGTAGTAGGCGCGGGTCCAGCCGCCGCCGATATAGGGGATCAGCCATTGTCCCTTCGTGAATACGCCCCGTAGTGTGAGATAGATATGCACCGGTACCAGGGTGTACTTCACTTCACCGCCCAACGCACCGCTGGAGGGTAGCAGTCCCCGCCCTTTATCCTGGGAATAACCGATTTCAGCGCCAAGTTGCAGCGCGCGCAGCGGCATATAACCCAGTGCCACGATGAACTGATTCATGGCGTCCGAGCCGTAATACCGCTTCCAGTCGGATTGCGCGGGTTTGAATAGGCCGCCCTTGAATTCGAAGGACCAGCGGGGTGACGTTGCCGGCTCATCGGCCTCAGCCGGGTACCCCGCACTTAATGCCAAACAGCAGAGCAAGAAGGCGAGAGGTTTGTTCATCGCGCTCCACCCCCGCTCTGCCGGGGACGGCGACGCCATGCCCACAACAGCCATGCCGTTGCCAGGCTGACTGCGAGCATCGCCCCCACCGCTGCATAGCCGCCCTGGGTCAGTAGCCAGGCCACCACGACGGCGGGCCACAAGGCGATGCGTACCACGGCCTTCCATACGGGATGGGTGCTGATATAGCGTGCCGCGGGCGGACTGTTGCGATAGTACCAGTGCACGAAGGCGCGGCCGGGGGCGTTGGTGAGCAGATACTGATCACGGAAGGCGCGCAACGCTCGCACCTGGGGCGCGGAATAATAACCATAGGCGGCGGTGGCGATGAAACAGCGTTTGTCCGGCAGGTTGGGAAGGGGGGTGACTTCCTCCGGCATGGCGCTAAGCTCGTTGGACGGCAGGCTAACGTGTTGGGGACCCAAGAGCAGTGAGGCTTCCGGCGACAGCACGCTTTCGTAATGGATGCGGTCATAGACCGACACCGCAAAATAGTATTTGCTCTGCGCCAGGGCGACGATGCTGAGGCGATAAGTCACGCCGTTGTCGAGACCCGTCAGGGTATAGGCGGTGACGTTGCCCACGTCGATCTGGTGCTCTGAGGTGTCGGCAACGCCGTATTGCACTCTGTAGTCGCCGGCGCCGTCCACCGCGCTCCAGCGCAGGTCGATGCGACGATTGCTCGGTGCCGCCACCTGTAATACCGGCGCCGCGGGTACGGCGGTCGCGGGCGACAGATTGCGCAAGACATAACTGGTGACATTGCCCACGTCGATGGGCGATGGGGTTGCCGAGCCGCCGACGTCCTGGGCGTCCGTGCCGTCGTAGGGCGCGCCGCTTCTGTCGGAGTCGTAATAGATCTTGTAGCCGCCCGGTGGGCTGCCGTCGGTCACCAGATAGGCCAGATTGGGCGACCAGCTCAGTTCAATGTTATAGGGCGGCGGCGAGGCGACACTGGTATCGATGGCCGTGGGCTGGGGTACGGGAAAAGGATAGGCATCCGCCCAGTCGCCGCCGTAGGCGCCGAGATCCGCGACCGTGCCGTCGATGACATCGGTGCCCTGCCCCGCGTCTATGCAGGGCGAACCGCTGCGCAAGTGGAAATCGCGGTTGGCGATGTCGACAAACAAGGGATCGCCGGTGCGCACATTGCTGCCCAACAGTGTGCCTGCGCCATTACCGTCATAACATTGGTAGTCGATGTTGACCGTACCCACGTCGCTGACGATGGCCGTGGGATTGTCGGCGAAGATATTGTTGCGCACGATGATATTGTCAACGAAGCGGCGCAATGCCGTGCCATTATCGTAGAAGGTGTTGTTGAGCACGCTGACGCTGGAGCCGTCGCTCACATTCACGCCGATGCCGGCACTGCCCAGCTCAAAGACGTTGCTGGCCACGGTGACGTCTATGCTGCCGCTGATGTCCACGCCCACATCGGCGTCCAACAGGGTGAAGTTCGCGATGACCGCGTTGCTGACGGCGGCGAAAGTCACTGCGGTGCCTCGTCCATCGGGAATGAGAACCGTCCGCGCGGTCTCGCGCCCGCGCACCGTGATGTTGCTGCGCATCTGCAGATGCTCGGTGTAGGTGCCGGGTTCGACGATGACGGTGTCGCCAAGGAGGGGGTTGGCGGCGAGGGCATCAATGGCGTCTTGAATGCTTGAATAATCGCCGGGCACGGTGACTTCCGCGGCCTGCGCCGTCAGGGTCAGCAGGGCGATGACGCAGGCGGCCAGCCAGTGACCGCGCTTGTTTTTACCGACCTCCATAATTAAATAGGGTCAGAGCCCTTTTCTCCGCCTCGAAATCATCCTTCCCGTGCCTCCTTCGCCGTACCGATTATAAATAATAATCCGTAAGGGATTAATTTAAACCTTCGCTAGTGATACGTCGATAACTGTAGTATCCAGTGATGAATTAGGGAACATATTACGGTGAGAAAAAATCCAGGCAAATAATCTTTCAATAAACCTCCCTCACTACTATGGTACATAAATTCCACAAGGCCCTCGGCATGGCGCTGATCGTGATCTACCTGCTGGCGCTGTTGAATTTGGACAGGCTTTTTCCCGTGTTTAAGCGAGCCACCTGGCTGCTTGCCATCCCACGCCTTAATACTGGAATTTTCATGGTGTTATTGATGCCATTAATCCCAATCGCAATGTTTCTGTTCTCCCGCCAGATTCAGGTGCGTAATTCACCTCGTTCATGGATTGGTGAGCCTTTATTGACGGAGGGCTTTTATTACCTTTTAGGCCATATAGCATTGATAGGCACTGTGATTGCCTGGATTCAGTTTATCTAACAATCCATATGCCCAATTATGTGAGTCAAATTTAAGGGGCCGGAGCTCTTTAACCTTTAATCACTGCTCAGTATTCAGAATTGAGTTTCAACGATTCGATCATGGTTCGGCCTGTCATTTCCGACTCCGGCCATTCGCGGCTCAGGGATTCGAATGTCAGAAAATATACGGGCCTGCTCTGCTTGTTGACGATGGTGATCCTCATCGTCTTATGCTCGACCCTCATGGGACCTATGTTTCGAAATATTTGGGACTCGAACCCATAGCCGTAGTTAATCTCAATATGAAAGAGTCCTTCGCTGGATTGCATCTCTCGCTGTCGGTAGGCAAACTAAGATAAGGCTGCAAAAGGAAAAGGGGACAGCTTAAGCTGGTCTAACCATCATTCGAAATGTTTGTGTTCGTGCACGGTTGTTCTAATACCATCGTCTACGTGCTCATGCGGATGGGTGTGAGGTACAGTCCCATATCGCTCTTCGATCCGGTACCACTTCCAGATCCCCACCGAAACGCCCCATGAGATGAGAAAGATGGCGACGATCACGTATCCCAATACGCCGAAATCGAGATCTTTGATGTAGCCGAATGCGGCCCCCTTCAGGTCCAGGACATTGATCATGACCTGCAGCAATTCGATTGACCCGATCACCAGCGCCACCGCCACCGACAAGCCGGTGGTTGTAATGTTGTAATAAATCTTGCGCAGCGGATTCAGAAACGCCCAGTTGTAGGCCTTCACCATCAGGACGCCGTCGGTGGTGTCCATCATGGTCATGCCCGCCGCGAAAAGCACCGGCAGAGACAGCACGGCGGGAAGCGGCAGATTGCCCGCCGATGCGCCGGCGGTCATCGCCAGCAACCCGACCTCCGAAGCGGTATCGAAGCCCAAACCAAACAGCAGACCGAGCGGATACATCTGCCAGCTATGGTTGATCACTTTTTGCAGCCTGCCCCCGAACAGCCGATTCATAAAACCGCGCTGCGAGAGCAGTTCTTCAAGATGGGTGTGACTGTGCTTTCCGGTCTTGGCCTGCCCCCATACTTTGAGGATGTCCAACAGCACCAGGAGATTGAGTATGCCGATGACCCACAAAAACACCCCGGAGACGCTTGCGCCGATGATGCCGCCCATGTTCTGTAATTGCGGCAAATGCTGTTTGACGGCCGTGGCCGAGAAGGCGATGGCTATAGCCAGGCCGAACACGATGCTCGAATGGCCGAGCGAGAAGAAGAAGCCGATGCCCAGGGGCTTCTTGCCTTTTTGCAACATGTAGCGCACGGTGTCGTCCACAGCCGAGATATGATCGGCGTCGAAGGCATGACGCAGTCCGAACAGATAGGCGACGACTCCGAGTCCGGCCAGGGTCGGGTAAGCCATCGCATAGTACACATACAAGCCCCAGCCGAGGATATGCAGGAATGCAATGAATCCGTAGAGACCGCCCAGACGCGCCCATTCGGCGGGGGTGAAGAACAGCAGCGCGCGGAGGAGCCTGGTTTGAGCAGTGGTCTCAACCGCTACGGCAATCGAATCGTCGTTGTTCATGGTTTTTCTATCCTCCGGATGCGGATGGGTGGATGACGGGTAGAGCAGGCTTAGTCACGGCGAAAAGCGCAGCCGCACAGGGAGTCAGCCGGCTTTCAAATTGACGGACACCGATACGAGCTATTTTTGTTAGATCTTTGCTCATGCTTACCTAAGATAAGGGGGCCCAAACTGGGTAGCACGATATTTATAAAATGGCTACGAAGTAAAAAATTAGACCTGGGTTCGGAACAAAGTTCGGGATGGGCCAAGTATTTTCACGATTAAAAGTGGGCCCCCAACCCGAAGATCAAGGCCCTCATGAGACCGCGATGAGAATATAAATCTTATATATCAGTATATTATTGCGTGATGCCGGCTCCGGGGGCCGGAAAGCGCGGCTCAAAGTCAAAAGAGACAGATTTATTGAAACGTAGGGCGAGGTCGGAGAGTTCGACCGGGGGGTGGGGGTTGGGGGTTGTTGTTAGGGGGGCGGTCTTGGTGGCCGCTGTCTCATCTGCATGCAGGTCCGTTGCTGCTGCCGACAAGGCCGCCAGGAGCAAAGGAGTTAGGAGGATGGGCGCTTTCATTATTTTTAGTGAGACTAATTCCTTATGGGGGAAGGTATGGGTGGATCGACCTATATTTAATGGGATCGGGCCTATCTACAATCGCCGGGGTGGCTGTCTTGTTTGAGAAGGCAGGCGTGAGGTTGATTTAGAAAAGATTCACTCTTGATGGACAAAGCCATATGCTTTAAATATGCTGAAGCGTTCCATCTGAAAGAATAACAATTAGAAGAATATGAGCCGCTAGAATGCTCAGTTTGCGGCAAGTACGACAATAAAACGATCACCGTTGAATAGCTTGGAGAATTGTTGGCGCCCATCGTGCGTGAACACTCCTCGCGCGGACCGATAATAAAAGTATTTATTGATGAGGGGGGCTGGGAACAAGAAGGAAAGCCCATGTCGAGAACTTTGGGGAAGGGAAGCCATGAAAATTTCCGAACTGACAGAAAGCATCGTTGGCCGTATTTATCGGCCTGACCGGCTAAATCGCATAGGTCGGGCACTGACTCGTGTTAACAATATTAT
>CAZOTG010000166.1:0-5387 GCA_964582585.1 uncultured Chromatiaceae bacterium
TCCGCAATAGGACCGATCAGGTCCATAGCGTTCTGAGGTTCGTCTTTCCCGAGCGAGGCGATGTACGCCTTCGTTCCTTGGCGGGCGAGCTGTGCCTGGAGGTGCCCTCTCTTGGCTGCGTTCCACATGGTACCGAGGAAGCCTGGTTCGCCTGTGCCCAAGAAGTTGTTCTGGAGGGATGTCAGCTTCTCTACTGGCATGGCCCTCATCTCGTCTGTCTGAGATGTGGCCTGCCAGTAGAGCTTCTTCTGCCGATTGATTTCGTCGTCAGGCGTCCCCTGCGAGCGAAGCCACTCCTCCACCTGGGGCCATGGCTTGTACTGCGAGAGAGACGGCATCTGTCATTTATCCCGGTGGTTGCTTGAGGAAATACGAATACTCTTGACCTGGAGGTACTCCTCCGCTGGGAAGGACCGTGCCACTACCTCCCTGTAATTCTGGGACTGCATCCCATACTGCTCTTTCCTGTGATGGAGTCAGAGAACCTCTTAGAAATCCATCAGCCAAGTCCATCGCTTCCTGCGGATTTGCAACGACACTCTTCTCCAGTAGTCGAGTAGCAATACCAGCCCTGGTTTTAGATTTTGCATCGTCTATCTTCGCTCTCTGAGGATCGTATCCGCCCTGAATCTGCCACGGCTGGATTGGAACCCCAGAGGCTCCAAGACCCATCGCGACATCTGGAGGAAGCTGTCCGTTTGCATCGAACTGATCCTTAAACTGCCCACTCAGAAGTTGGTTGCGGATCTTGTCCTGAGAGTTAATCATGCCTTGCTGCTGGCTCTGCGACTGCGATTGGAGCAACTGGTTCAGAGCTTGAGAGAGACCGTAGAAAGTCTGCTGCGTCGGATACCTTGGGTCATCTGGAGACAGGTTCGCTGCTCTCGTGGCGGCAGACTGCAAAGCGTCGAGAACAGGTTGCATTTGATACCGAGCAGCGTCTTCAGGACTAATAGCATTCTCTGCCCCAGGATCGAGTGAGGGATCATAGTTGACCGTGGACTGCATCTGCGAGAAGTTCCCACCAGACATCGTCGGGTCCAGTTTGATATTCCCCATCCCGCTCTTGCCTGGGCTGACTCCTGGTCTGTACGTCGGCTGCATAGGCTGCGGGTTGGTATCAACTTGGATTGGAGGGATCTCCCGTGGCGGTGTCGGACTATTTTGTGGGAGGCCAACTACTTCCATCGGAGATCTATAGCCTACTGGCTCTTGTGATGGACCGTTGATGAACTGGTCCGGCCTGCCAACCCGGATTCTTGTGTCAGCCCCACGATAGGTAATTTCTGGTGCTCCGGGTTGGAGTTCTGTTTGCAGTTGAGTCGGTCTAACGGGTGGCAGTACATACTCAGGAGCACCCGGCTGGAGATCAGTTTGGAGACTTGTCGGTCTAACCGGAGGTGTAGTAATCTCAGGACCCATGAATGCTGACACTTCATTCAAAGGAAGAGCGGAGTAGTCCATCTGACCTATCACGCCCTTGGGACCATTACCGAGCAATCTCTTCTCGAGATCATATACCTTCTTAGCTTCACCAGCAGTATTCTTCCAATACTTCTTCGGACCAGAAAGAATCTGGTTGAGAAGGCGAATGAGATCTTCATTACTGATTCTGTTTGCCATCTCTACCTCACAACCAACTATGGCCCATCTGCATCAGTTGAAGTAGCTGCTGATACCTCTGCTGATTCTGGTCGAACCCCTGCTGTTGCGCCCCGAGGTTGAGACCGTACTGGTTCTGGTTCCACTGGTTACCCTGCGACCACGCATCCTGATTCATGCCCGCCATCGTGCGCCACTGGTCGTAGGCGTTAGACCTGTCGGCCATGTCGCCGCCATACTGCCAGTTCCCCCGCTGCCCCCACGAACTCAGAGACCTGTCGAGCGCCGCCTGCTGTGCCTGCTGTTGGCGCGCAGCGGCCTGCTCTGCTGCTCCGTACTTGTACTGGTACTGTAGGTTGGCTAGATCATTCCCGGCCTTCCTGCCAACCTCTCCGAGCGCGTCAGCGTATCCCGTGCCTCCACCTCCTGACTGGAGCGCTCCGGCCTGACCAAATCTGGCACCGGCAGCGGCCATCGACTTGTCCATCCCCTCTTGGATCTGAGGTTGGAAACTGTCGATGAGAGCCTGCGTGTCGATGACTCCTGGAGTATCTACGCTGCCGGGGTTCCATGCCCCTGGTGCCTGATACGGGTCTTGCTGAAATGCTTCTGGAGGAGTCCACTTGTTGTACTCGGGAGCGGCTGGCATCTCTCCGCCACCACCCTGGTAAGCCTGCGTCAACTGCCGCATCCAGTCATTGAAGTTGAAGTTGCTAACTGGAGTCTGCGCGTACGTGTTGGCAGACTTCACATTTCCGTTCTGTGGGTAGACCGGGTTATAGCTCTGCTGGCCGTAGCCACCGTAGCTACCTGATCCAGCAGGAGTCGCCCCCCACCACTGGTTATCAACAACCGGAGATGGGTTGAATCCGCTAGCAGCACCAGTGCTCCGATAGTTCCTGTTCGGGTCATACTCTGGAGCCTGCCAAGATGGCGCTTGCTGCTGGTTATACTTCACCCACTGATCGTAGACACCCTGATTCTGAGTGTTGTAGTTCTGCTGATTCTGCTGATACTGAGGGCTCTGATAGTAGCCCTGTGGGCTCCCGTACTGAGACTGGCCTTGCGGGTTATACCCGTATCGGCTCTGCCCTCCGTACGGCCCATACTGAGGGTTTTGCAATGCCCCGCCGAACTGTCCAGAGCCTGGAGAGTAGTACCCGTAATCATACATCGGTGTGTCTGGCATAGTAAACCTCAGTAGATCAGCCGGTTAGGATGAAACATCCTCGGATCAATCTTCTTCCTCACTCCATGCTGTGTAATCCAGTAGTTGCCTTGGGCATCTTTCTCGTAGATAGGATTCGGAGCGCCGTACCCTCGCGATAGTGACTCGTACCTTGAGTCCTTATTCTGGTACGGGTCGGCTCCCCGCATTTGCTGTAGCAGCATGACGAGTCGCGAAAGATCCATGACGCTATCCGCCTTGCCCCATCAGTTGCTGGAGGAGCATTGCTAGCTGCTCTTGCTGGCTTCCTCCGCCTCCGCTGCCAACCGACATCCCACCACCGTAGGAAGCGGAACCCACCGGACCCGGAGCAAAGCCAGGACGACCTCCCTGAGAGCCGTAAGCTGCGTGAGTTGGTCGGTAAGGCATTACTAGCCCTGTCCCTGTTAGCCCGTCCATGGCATGTTGTTCCTGCTGCAACCTCTTCCACGGAGGATCATATTGAGTACCAGGGAACGTGTACGTCCCGTCCGTCCAATACTGTTGCCCGCCAGGACCAGTGTGGAAACTCCACCGAGATGGGTCCAGTGACGGAGAACCGTGCGGGTTCTGCCCTGGGTTGTTCGGGTCTCTCGCTCCGGGGGGGCCAACAGGCGTCATTCTCTGCGGAGGGGCATATCCCGTCGGAGTGCCGGTCTGCGCAGGGGCTGGCTGGATCGGGTTAGGAGGACCACCCTGGAATCCAGGTTGCCTCACGAGCGGGTTAGGATCGACATTTGGTCGGAATGGCATTGTTCTCTCCTAGTCGCCCCTCATTTCCGGTCCAGCGGGCGAGTACACAATCGAGATACCAGTGATACGAGGCGCTGCTGTCCCGCCGAGTCTAGGGAACACGAGAACTCTGATCTGCAAGCCGCTGACAAGCTCGTCCACGGCCATAACTGTCTCCCCGGTTCCGTCTGGGAGTTGTTTCGCAAGCAGGTGATATCCCGTGTCATCTGCGCTCCCAGTCGCGAGGTAATGGTCGAGTGCAACCGAGGTCGTGTTGTTAACGGTATCAATCCTATGATATCCACCAGTAACAGTATAGACGTAGTCTCCAACCGCGTAGTGGACACCGGGTTCATTCGTCCAGAATGCGTAGACATCTTCGTCTGCTGCTGGAGCGGTATCGAACGTAGCGACGTTGCCGCTCGTCGTGTACGCAGTCTGGAGCGTGTACGTTGGGACGTAGTCAGGATAGACGTACGTGTAAGTGGCGATGTACCACGCGCACAGGCTCGCTGCTAGAGGTGCAGTGAAGTCAACCGTAACGTCATCGCCATCCGCTATCTTCGCCCCGTGCTGTCCGTCGAGGTCTCCCCACACTGTCCCAGATCCTGTGCAACCACCGTCTGTCACAGTGATTGTGCCGGTAGGTTGGCAGGGGTAGCGCCACTCTGAGTCTTCCGGAGAGCGCACCATGACCGCGACATCCGGGTTGACGCTTCCAGCCTCGCAATAGCTGTGAACAATGACCTGGTGAATGTGGACCCGCTGGAACTCAGAGGAGACCCGGAACTCTCCGGTGTTGTTCTCGCAGAACCACCGCTTCGTCCCGTCTACTGAGTTGATCTGGTCGTATCCTGAAGACGATTCCCCGGCGTTGAGGTACGTCATGTGAACGCTGTCGTCATCCGCCCCGGTGATTCCGTAGCCTACACACACCCTCGAGTCCGTGACTCCACGGACAGCGAAGACTCCACCCGGAGTAGCGTTGGGAAGCTCGTTATCGTTGGCGTCCGTCTGATCCTCTGCGTACACAGGCAGCTCAACCCTCGAGATAGATCCAGTGGCGAGGGCGATCATGAACATGTAGTACGGTGGTCCCTGCGCCTTGTTGTAGACCATGAGAGCCTTCATCGACCCAGAGTAGTCCAGCCAAACAGGGCCACTCTCATCGAAGTCGTCGAACTTCGAGAGGTCGAAGGCATTCCCGAGAGGAGAAACCTGCACGCCATCGCACCTGTACATCAGCCCGTTGTTGCCGACGAAGTAGACCATGTTGTCTACTACAACCGGATTGCTGATCGTGTACAGCTTGTCCGCGATCACCTCGTAGTTGAACGGGAGATCGAGTTGGCCGGTAGGAGACAGTACAGAGATCTGGTTACTCTCGAAGATGACCGCTCTATGGTTGACGGTCCTCACGTCAAGGAGGATTCCGTTACCGGCGTAGGTTGCAGCACCTGACCCAAAGTCTGTGAAGTTTGCGTAGGTTCCAGGGACCGTCCAGCGTGCCTTGCGTGGATAGTAGTTCCACACTCCTCCGCTAAACTCGAGCATCCCGACCATCAGTACGTAGCCGTCGATGATCGTGAAGGAAGACGACCTGTACAGGTCTGAGATCGGAGTGAAAGCGTCGAGGGATGTGGTGGCAGTGATCGAGTCGGATAGGAGTAGGACAAACTTGCTCTCTGGGCCGGACTCAGACGTGGACGATGCGTAACCTTCTCTTACCTCGCTACCACCGACGTAGTAGTTAGAGTCTGTCCCGTACATGATGTCGCGTCCGTAGCGGGCATCAGTCCATGCACCGGAAGACCAAGTCTGACCGTCAGCAGAGTAGTAGATGAGC
>CAZOTG010000167.1:0-5369 GCA_964582585.1 uncultured Chromatiaceae bacterium
TCTCAAGCAAGGCGACGGCAGCCTGCTGCGCTTGAGCGGCGGCTACGATCATTTCAATACCGTCCCGCAGGGCGACGGCGCCTGATGTCCGCGGCGCCGTCGCCTATCCCTGTTTTCCTGTGGCGCGACCCGCTGTGCGTCATCGCCCTGGGGTTCGGCGCCGGTGCCCTGCCCAAGGCACCGGGGACCTGGGGGACGCTGGCGGCGGTGCCTTTTTTTCTAGCGCTGCAGCTCCTTCCTCTTGCCGCTTATGCGGCGGCGGTGGCGGTCTTGTTCGGTGCCGGGGTGTGGTGGTGCGGCAGGGCGGCGCGGCTGATGGGGGTACATGATCATCCCGCCATCGTCTGGGATGAGATGGTGGGTTTCTGGGTGACCATGGTGGTGGCGCCGGCGGGCTGGCTATGGCTGGCGGCGGGCTTTGTGTTATTCCGATTGTTCGATATCTGGAAACCCTGGCCGATCCGGTGGCTGGACAGGCAGGTCGTCGGCGGTTTGGGCATCATGGTGGACGATCTGTTGGCAGGGCTGTATGCCGCTTTATGTCTGTCCCTGGGAAAACTGGTGTTTGTTCCTGCTTAAGGAAGAGCGTCGCTCAACGAACCCCGGTGTTGCGATGGGAATGCCAGTGTGATTTCTGCAGCCAGCCGGTGAGGACGTTGGCGGTGACGGGGCGACTGATGTGGTAACCCTGGGCCATGTCGCAACCGAGTTTTATAAGCATGTTCAACACATGTTCGCTTTCCACGCCTTCCGCCACCACCCGCCGGCCCATATTGTGCGCCAGGTCCACGGTAGAGCGGACGATCACCAGGTCTTCGTTGTTGTCCAGCATGTCGATGACGAAGGATTTATCGATCTTGATCTCGTTTACGGGGAGCTGTTTGAGATAGACCAGCGACGAATAGCCCGTGCCGAAATCGTCGATGGACAGGCTTACCCCCATGGCGCTGAGCTGGGTGAGGGTCTCCATGGCTCGCAAGGGATTGGCCATGATGGCGCTCTCGGTGATTTCAAACTCCAGTAGTTCCGGCACTATGTCCCACTGCCGCATAGCGGCGTTGACCTTGCCGGCCAATTGTTCATCCTGCAGGTGACGGGCCGAGAGGTTAATGGCCATCCTGAGATTCAAGCCGGCCTTTTGCCAGAGATGGCTTTGGTGCAAGGCCTCGTCGAGGACGAAGAAGGTCAAGGGTCGTATCAGACCGGTGTGTTCCGCCAAGGGGATGAAGTCATCAGGCAATAACAGGCCACGTTGCGGGTGATTCCAGCGCACCAGCGCCTCCACGCCGATAATCTGGCCTACCCTGAGATCGATCTTGGGTTGATAGAACACCACCAGTTGTTTGTATTCGATGGCATGGCGCAGTTCGCTGACCATGGCCAGTCGGCTGATGCTGTGTTGGTCCTCGCTGGGGTCATAGAGTGCGTAGTCGGCGGTGGAGCGCTTGGCCACGTACATGGCCACGTCGGCATGGCGCATCAGCGTCGATCCGTCTTTGCCGTGTCCGGGATACAGGGCGATGCCTACGCTGATACCGATATGGAAGCTCTGATCTTCGAGGATGATGGGCTTTTCCATGATGGAGATCAGTTTGCGCGCGGCGTTTATGGCGTCTTGCTCGTTATCGATCATGGGCAGCAGCACCGCAAATTCATCGCCGCCCAGGCGGGCAATGGTGTCGGACTCGCGCAGTCCGCTGCGCAGGCGCGCTGCGACCTGCTGCAGGACCAAATCGCCGTAATGATGCCCCAGGGTGTCGTTGATCTCCTTGAAGCGGTCCAGGTCTGTGATCAGCAGTGCCAGCGGATGGTGTTCGCGCTGGGCGACGAGGATGGCTTGACGGAGGCGATCCTGGAGTAAGAGCCGGTTGGGCAGTTCGGTCAGCGCGTCGTGCAGCGCCTGATGCTCCAGTTCGCGGTTGAGGGCGGCCAGTTCCCGGGTGCGCTTGATGACGCGCTGTTCCAGATCCTCCTGGAGTGCCTTGATCTCCGCTTCGGCCTGTTTGCGTTCCGTGATGTCGCGCACGATGGCGATGAAGAGACGGCCTTTGCTGTGGGTCAATTCACTGATGGCTATCTCCATGGGGAAGGTATGGCCGTCCTTGCGGCGGCCCACGGTTTCATGGGTAGAGACGCCGATGAAGGAGACGCTCGGTGCCGCCGGGATCGCCGTATCGGGCTGCTCGTATTCACAGAAATAGGGTTGGTTCAGCAAGGTGTCGAGATTGCTGCCGACGATTTCTTCCGAAGAATAAGAAAAGATTTCCAACGCCGCCTGGTTCATGGATTCGATGACGCCGTTTCTGTCGATGGTGATGATGCCGTCTACCACATTGTCCATGATGGCACGGATGCGTTCTTCACGGGCGGCGATGGCCTGGTTGCGGGTGACCAATTCGTAGCGCATCCGTTCCAGGTCATCGGCCAGGTCGGAGATCTCGTAGATACCGGATTTGACGCGCAGGTGTTCCATGGCTTGGCCCGAGGCGATCTTTTGCGCGGCGTCGCGCAGCTTGCGCAGGGGGCGGGTCAACTGCGGGATGAGGATGGCGACCAGAAGCAAGGACAAGAGTATGTAACCGATGGCAAGCACCGTGCCGCGCTCGTAGGCATTCTGTATCTGTTCCTGGGCCGTGGCCTCGTCATAACCCAGGTGCAGGGTGGCCATGCCGCCGCTCTCGAGGTCCACAGGCAATGAGATGTAGTAGATCCCGTCATTGTGTTCGCCGAAATAGAAATCTTCATCGAATTTGGCCGATGCTTTGTTGGATGCCGCGGAGATAACCTTGCCGTTATCGAAGATCAATTGGGCGAAGACGGTTCGTCCCGAGAGCGCGATCTCATCGAGATGGTGGCGGAGATGTTCGGCGTCGGCCCCTTCCGACAAATGTTCCGCGAACTGAGAGGTGTCGTGGCGCACGTATTGAACGAATTGCTCCTTGTAGCCTTCGGCCACAATGAGCAATACCCCCGTAAACAAAAAAGGGATGAGGACAATATGGATAATCGCGCCGCCGAGTACGATACGGCCGGCGAAACTATGCAATAAAGAACTTATTCCACGGTGCCGTGCCATACTTCTCCAAGGATGATGAGATTACCGTTCGCTCTGGCGTCGCTGTCCCACAGCAGGGAAACGGTGCCGGGAGATTCCTTGAGGGTGCTTAACAGCGCGCGAATATCATTATACTCCTGGGGTCGTTGTCCGCCGAGCTGTATCACGTTGGTCAGGAGGTGGCGTTCATAGACGGAAGATGACATGTACACCACCCGTTGCAGGAATACCTGGTAGAGAAATGGGTCGCTACGATTGATCGCCGCCTCCAGCGAGTGGCCTCCCTTGATGACGGGAAATCCCAGAAACAGCCGGCGGGTCTCGCTGCTTGACAGGGAGGCGATGCCGCTGCTGACGTCCGTGACCAGGACCAGGCGGCGGAACTCCTCGCTATTGGCAAGGCTCATGTTGCCAAAAAACGCGAATATCAATAGTAAAGCAGTAAATGGAAACTTCATGGCAACGCGGCGCTCCACTGCACTTCCATGGCGCTAAAGCGCTGACCGTACTGTTCCAGGTGGGCCAACTCGAATTTAAGTGCTTGGCTGCCGTTCATCTGGTAACGGGCGCCAATCAGTACCCGATTGATGATAAAGGACGGAATCTGCTGGATATAGAGATCATCCTTGGCGCCGAAGCTTTTCTCCCATCGCCCGTAATAGGTCCAAATGGTGTTGTAGGTGTATTCGGGCTCGACATAGGCGTAGGTAAAAGACTCGTCTTTATCGGCGCCTCCTAGCAACTTGAGTGCGTTTGCGACGTAGAAACCGGAGGCCCGCAACAATGTGGGGCCAATGGCGTAATTGGTGTAGGCGCCCAGCACTGTTTGCTGCACTTCGTGGATATTGGCGGCCTGCGAGGGGATGGTGATATGGCCGGCGAACACCCCGCTGTCGTCGAAGGGGTCATCCTCTGAGTAGCTGGTCAACTTGGCGGTGACGGACAGGTCATGCTCGCCATCGCTGAAATCGAGGAGATTGAAGGGAATCAGTACTCCCTGGCCACCCAGGCCCGGGCCCAGTCCGAATTCGAGGGTGTAGCCGACGATACGATTGTTCAATTCCTGGTTGCCTGCCAGGGTGATGCCCGTGGCATGCGCCGGGATCACGCCGCCGTCGTCCTCGAATTCGATAATGCCGGGGCGATGGATAGTGGTTTGCAGATATCCCCCATGGTGGAATTTATGGTTCCATTGGCCGAGGGCGGTGTGGTAGCGGCCCAGCCACGCTTGACTGCCGCCCGGGGTAACCCTCCCCACCGTGAATCGCTCCAGTTCCCGCTCGTCGTCGCTGACGACCGCTTCGCCCAACATGCGCCATTCCTGGTATTTGGCGGTATAGAAGAAATCCACCATTGCTTCGGAGCCGTGCTGCTGGGCAGCGCCGGCGTCCTGATTGTATGAGTGGAGGGTAACCTGGGGAAAAGGGATGAATTCTCCCTGGAAAGCGGAGGACGCGGCCGAGAGGGTGGGCAGCAGCATCGACAGCACCATGACTGTTACCCAGGCCCGCTGGCGGCGGCCGAAGCAGGAAGGGGTGAGATCGTCGTGGAGCCTTCTCATAGCGGTTGTCCTATGGTCTCGAGGTGGCGATGAACCGGGCCTAATCACTTGTTGTATATAATTATTCTGGAAGTACCGGTGCTCAAGGTACTATACGCTGTCATGTAGTATTCCCTGCTATGGCAGGGGTTCCCACAAAATAAATTTTTTATAACAGTGCCTTAAAAATTGTAGGCCGCTAACTACTCCTTTACTAGGGAGAGTATCGGCGAGCTTTGGAAAAACTTCATTAAGATGAAAGATCTGCGCAGTGTATTAGCGGCTTTATGTAAGCGCGCATTAATCTTGGGGTGATGAAGTGGCAGTCTTGTCGCCTTGGATGAACGCATAGGCAGAGTGATTGTGAATGGATTCGAAGTTTTCCGATTCGACCGTATAAGCGAGCACTCGGGGGTCGGCGTTCAAACGCGCAGCGATGTCGCGGACCAAATCCTCCACGAACTTGGGGTTGTCATAGGCGCGCTCGGTGATGAATTTTTCATCGGGGCGCTTGATCAGGCCGTAGATCTCGCAGGACGCCTGCTCTTCCACCAGAGAGATCAGTTCTTCGATCCACAACTGATCATCGATGCGGGCGCCGAGGGTGACATGAGAGCGCTGGTTATGGGCGCCGTAGTCCGAGATTTGTTTAGAGCAGGGGCAGAGGCTGGTAATGGGGACCACCACCTTGATGTCGACGGCGCTGTCTTGACCATCCAGTGTTGCGGTCAGCATGACATCGTAGTCCATCAGGCTGGCGACGCCGGAAACCGG
>CAZOTG010000168.1:0-3101 GCA_964582585.1 uncultured Chromatiaceae bacterium
CCCCGGCGACGGTGGCAATATCCTTGATACGCTCGGCATGAGAAGAGGAAAGCGCAAAGAATAAAGAGAAAAGTATAAAAAAAATCCGCATTTTAAGCGAACGATAAGATTGTAGTTTGCAAATTGTCATCACTCTGTGCCTCACTTTTCCCTTGTCACTTTTATCTGCTTTAATATGGCCACCAATCGCTATTAAAAAATCTGGCCAGCCAACCCGAGGAATTCGCATCATCCAGCGTGCCCTTGCCGGTATAACTGATCTTGGCATCGGCCACCAGGGTTGACGGCACCGTGTTGTCCGACCCGATATCCATGGGACGCACGATGCCCGAGAACTGGATATATTCGTCGCCTTGATTGATGGTTACCCTCTTCTCGCCCTTCACCACGAGGTTACCGTTTGACATCACTTCAGCGACGGTGACCGTGACATTACCGCTTAATGTATTACTCTGACTGCTATCCGCCGTTCCCGCAAAATCCCTTGAGCCGCTGAGAGTTGTGCCGAGATTGGCATCTCGTCCGGTACCCCCCGGCATATTGAAGCTCAAAGGCGAACCCAATATCGTAGGATTATCCAGTTGAGTATCTTGTGTCTTCGAGGTATTGGTATCAGCCTTTTTGCTGGCACTGGTCTGCTCGACCAAGGTAACGGTGATAATGTCTCCCACCCGCCTCGCCTTGACGTCTTGAAACAGGGATATCTCCTGACCCGACTGAAAGATTGCCCCCTCGGTCGCCGGCGGCAGCATCTCGGGCTGAGGACGGGTCGGTGCATAACTCGGTTTTTCCTTCGGCGCCACTGCGCACGCCTGTAACAGCGCCATAGCCGTCACCATTATCATCACCCTGAGCAGCGAGGTCGCGGTAAGCCGCCTTGCCCTTTTCAGTGTCTCGATCAAGATCGTATTCATGGCTGCTTTATGCACTTTACAAGTTATTCACAATGAATCTCAGCATATTGTCGGTGGCCTCCACCGCCTTGGAGTTCATCTCATAGGCACGCTGGGTCTCAATCATGTCCACCAGTTCCTGTACCACGTTGACGTTGGACGTCTCCAAGGAATTCTGAACCAGCTTGCCGAGACCGTTCAAACCGGGCGTACCGGTCTGAGGGGAACCACTGGCGGCTGTCTCCAATGTCAGATTGTCGCCGATCGGCTGCAGGCCGGCGGGATTGACAAAATCCGTCAACTGCAAGGATCCCACTTGGGTCGGAGACGACTGACCCGCCAGACTCACTGACACCGTTCCATCAGCTCCGATGGTAATACTTTGCGCCGCATCGGGGATGGTAATGGCCGGCTGTATCTGATAGCCCGTGGAGGTCACCAGCTGCCCCTGAGAGTCCAGTTGAAACGTTCCGTCCCGGGTATAGGCCAGTGTCCCATCCGGCATCAAGACCTGAAAGAAGCCTCTGCCGTCAATCGCGACATGCAGGGGATTTTCACTCTGCACAATGCTTCCCTGCGAATACAGCTTCTCGGTGGAGACAACACGCGTACCCGTTCCCAGCATAAAGCCGGACGGCAGTTGCGTATCCTGGGATGTCTGCCCACCGACTTGCCGAAAGTTCTGGTAGAGCAGATCTTCAAAGATCGCGTGGCTGCGCTTGAAACCTGTCGTGTTGACGTTGGCCAAATTATTGGACACCACCGACATCCTGGTTTGCTGTGCTTCCAAGCCGGTCTTTGCAACCCATAGTGCTTGATACATTGTTATCGACTCCTAATTCTAAAATTAACTCATGCGCAGCAGTTGTGTGCTTGCAGCGTCGTTGTCCTCTGCTACCTTCAAGAGCTTGACCTGCGCCTCGTAGTGACGTGAAAGTTCGATCATATTGGCTAAGGCATCAATGCTGTTGACATTGCTGGATTCGATCATCCCCGACAGCAAAGTCACCGAAGCGTCGACTGCCAGTGGTTCCTGCGTAGCTGATCGCAAGAGGCCTTCATTGGTCTTGACCATTTGCTCGGCCGGTGCCTTTACCAGCTTGATACGGTCCAATACGGCAAGAGTCTCCGGCGTCTGGCCTATGGGTATGATGGATATGGTCCCGTCTTCGCCGATCTGTAATTTCTGATGGGGCGGTATGGCGATCGGGCCGCTATTGCCCATTACTGGATTACCCGTCGCAGTCGTCAATATCCCAGCGTTGTTAATTTTCAGATCACCCGCACGCGTGTAGGCCTCACCGCCGTCGGGAGCCTGTATCGCGATGAAGCCGTCGCCCTGCACCGCTACATCCAATTCACGCCCTGTATTAATCAGAGACCCCGAGGCAAAGTCGACATTGGTACCCGCCACTATCCCGTTGACTCGGCTGTGATAACCATCCCCCTCTACGGGCATCGCTTGGTATGCCGCCAGGTCCGCGCGAAATCCCGTGGTATTGATATTGGCGAGATTGTTGTTATTGATGGCCTGGGCCAACATAGTATTTTTCGCACCGGTCATTGCGACATACAACATTCTGTCCATGTGGCACCTTCTAATTCAGCGTCATCAACGGATGTTGATGATGGTCTGGGTTATCGCATCTTCGGTCTTGATCACTTGGGAGTTCGCCTGAAAATTGCGCTGGGCAGTGATCATGTTCACCAATTGCTCCGTCAGATCCACATTGGATCCCTCGGTAGCGCCAGACTGAATCAGCCCCAGGCTTGCACTTCCGGCTTGACCCACCAGGGCCACCCCTGAATCAAAACTCTCCGCCCAGGTGGTATCTCCCAGCTGGCGAAGCCCTTGAGGATTCGCGAAATTAGCCAGGGCGACCTGACCCAGGGTCTTCGATTGCCCATTGGTAAATCGCGCCAAGATCACTCCCGTATCGCCGATGTCTACACCGTTCAAGCGGCCTGAGGCGTATCCATCCTGGCTCAGGGCGTTGACGCCGAAATTGCTGCCGAACTGGGTACTCGGCGAGGCGGATGCATAATCCAGCGTCAAGTTCATATTGTTGGCACCGGAGATGGCCAAGGCGTTGTATGCCACCTGACCGCCCGCTGGCGTGGCCAGGCTGCCATCGGGGTTAAAAGTGAGCGTCCCGGAGACGGTTGGGGTTGCCGGCGCCCCATCGACATACAGGTAGGTATCCCAGG
>CAZOTG010000168.1:3111-5346 GCA_964582585.1 uncultured Chromatiaceae bacterium
CGCGGCGGTCTTGCGGAAATAAATTGTACCCAGGTGGCTGGTGCCGAGAGAATCGTAGAGTGTAAGCGACGTGGAGTTATTGTAGGTACTTGGGTCATTGACGTTGAATGCGGCAATGGGCGGGGTGGCGGTCGCATCCAGATTCACACCAACGGCAATGTTGCTGGAGGGCTGCGGCGCTATGTCCGAGGTATTCAGTTGCAAATCGCCAAGGGCACCGGTGATATTGCCGCTGGGATCCGCCAAATATGCCGTCAAGTGCTGCTGTTGGGCGTTCACCACATAGCCATCGCGGTCGATGCCGAATGACCCGGCCCGGGTGAATACCGTAGCACCATTGTCGCTCAGGCGGAAAAAGCCTTGGCCACTGATGGCAAGATCGAGACCGTTGTCCGTGAAGGCGATATTTCCCTGACTGAACTGTTGATCGACCTTTGACACGTTAACGCCGCTTCCGATCGCCGTGCTGACGGCACCGATACTCGCCGATGAAAAGATATCTGCAAATTCCGTTCGCGATTTCTTGAAACCGGTAGTGCTGACGTTCGCAATATTGTTACTGATGACATCCAGATCGGATGACGCTGCATTTAGACCGCTTAAGGCAATACGAAACGACATTTTATGTCTCCTTCAGAATTTCCTGATTCACATGATCTGCTTAACATCACTCATCTTGATGGATTCACCGTTTGATGTGTTCAGCATAATTTGCTTAGTTGTGGGGTCCACCATCACACTATTCACGCTGGATGCGACGTAAGTATTCATCGCCTGTGCCGACCCATTGATATTGGCTTCTGCCTTGATCTGGTAGATACCGCTGGGCGCATTCCCACCGTTGTCCGTCATCCCATCCCACTGGAAGGGAAGCATTCCACTACCCTGGGCACCGTAATCGAGCTTTCTCACCAACTGACCGGCACTGTCGTAAATACCCAGCACCAGATGATTGGTGCTCTGGGGAAGATCGATCGCCCCACTCAGCACGCCGTTCGAACCTAGAACCGCATTGGAACCTGCCGCAACCACACCTCGCCCTACCAAAGAGGCGGCTTGCATGGTTTGATTCGATACCAACGAATCGGTCAATTGCTGAATCGAACTCTGCATGTCCTGAATACCGGATACCGAGGCAAACTGCGCTATTTGCGCCAAGAACTGGCCGTTGTCCATGGGGTTCGTAGGATCTTGGTTATTGAGCTGGGTCGTCATCAATTTGAGAAAGTCATCCTGGCCCAATTTTCCGCTGACCTTGCTGGAACTGGCGGCGGGCGCCGTAAGGCCCAGTTGGTTCATCAGATCGACATTCAAGTTATTCATAGCCTTTTTCCTTCCTAGACTAATTTCCCAGATTCAATGTATGAAGCAACATCTGTTTCGAGGTATTCATAACCTCGACATTATTCTGATAAGAACGCGAGGCCGATATCATATTGACCATTTCTTCAACGGAATTGACATTTGAGCCATAGACATAGCCATTCTTGTCCGCAAGGGCATTACCCGGCATATAGCGGGTTTGGATTGGCGCGTCGCTCTCTTTGATGGACACCACCCTGACACCGTTGGCATTGGGATCATCACCGCGCACCGTGGCGTAGACCGTCTCGAATACCGGCTCTTTGGCGCGATAAGCCTCCGCCTCGCTGCCGCTCAGGTTGTCGGCGTTCGCTAAATTGCTGGCAACCGTATTCAAACGCACCGACTGAGCGCTCATTCCAGAACCGGCCACATCAAAAATATTAAACAACGACATTCACTATTCTCCTTTTATCGCGGACAAGATGCCCTTGATGCGACCATTGAGAAAGGTCAACGATGCTTGATGCTGTATTGCATTACGGGTAAATTCTGACTGCTCAATTTGCGTATCCACTGTGTTACCGTCCACCGACGGCTGCATGGGTACGCGGTACATCACTTCGAACTGCGATCCACTGCTCCCGTTCGCCTGAATCTGATTGGAGCTGGTCACGGTCAGAGGGAGTTGGCCCGACTGGGCCTGTGAGAGCGCGGTCTTGAAATCGATATCCACCGCCTTATAGTTCGGCGTATCGGCATTGGCGATATTGGTCGCCAGCAATTGAGCACGGTAGTCACGCACTGCGAGTGCCCGTACGTGTATCCCCAATGCCTCATCAAGATTAAACGCCATCATTGTCTCCGCTATTCTGTAACTCCATCAATGACAGGCAATATGCGTGCCAGCATGAAGATGGCGCGGAAATCGCG
>CAZOTG010000169.1:0-3983 GCA_964582585.1 uncultured Chromatiaceae bacterium
TACGTTGAACGGCAAAGGCAGCGAGCGCATGCATGGCATCTTTGTAGGGCGAGGAAGGGATAGCTTCTAGGGCGGCCATCGCTTTATCGGTCTCCCGCTGCGCTGCGCCGGCAGTGTACGCGATGGCCCCGGTGGATTCAATGGCCTGGATTACCTGGGCGATGGTGTCGCGGCCGCCGTCTTCGATGGCATGGCGGATGAAGGCGGCTTGCTCCGTGGTACCGTTGCGCATGGCATATATGAGCGGCAGGGTAGGCTTGCCTTCCGCCAGGTCGTCGCCGATGTTCTTGCCGATCTGTTCCGGCGCGGCGCTGTAGTCCAGGACGTCGTCGATGAGCTGAAAGGCGGTGCCGAGGTGGATGCCGTAATGGCGCATGGCCAGCCGCTCGGCGGGGCCCTGCGCGCTGATTACGGCGCCCAGTTCCGCCGCGGCCTCGAACAATTTGGCGGTCTTGGAGCGGATTACCTCGAGGTAGCGGTCCTCGGTGGTGTCGGCGTCGTGGCAGTTGAGGAGTTGCAATACTTCACCCTCGGCGATGGTATTGGTGGCATGGGACATGATCTCCATGACCTCCATATTGCCCACCTCCACCATCATCTCGAAGGCCCGGGAATAGAGGAAGTCGCCCACCAGGACGCTGGCCTCGTTGCCCCAGATGGAATTGGCCGTCTCCTGGCCGCGGCGCAGTTCCGAGGCGTCCACCACATCGTCGTGGAGCAGGGTGGCGGTATGGATGAATTCGACGATGGTCGACAGGTTGAGATGATGCCGGCCGGTATAGCCGAAGGCCCGAGCGCTGAGCAACACCAAAATGGGGCGTAAGCGCTTGCCCCCGCTATTAATAATGTATTGTCCCATTTGGTTGATCAGGACCACTTCGGAGCGCAGCCGGGTCCCGATCAGGTCATTGACGGCGTGCATGTCGTCCGCAACCAGGGTGTATACAGCTTGGATATCCATCGCCATTTCTGAATAGTGCGCAGAACGCTGCATGCTAGCGGGGCCGGGCGTGCTTTGCAATTGGGGAATGGAGATTATAGGGGTAAAGCGGGAATTGACGGTTACCCCATATGTCGCTAAAATCCCCGCTCTTTTTACCGCGTTAATGCCTTTCCCGGGGTGTTTAGGGAAAAGCTTTTGGAGAACAAAGACATGTACGCAGTTATCGTCACCGGCGGCAAACAGTACCGGGTATCGGAAGGCGACACTCTCAAGGTGGAGCTGCTCCCGGCGGCGGAAGGCAGCACCGTGGAATTGGACCGCGTGCTGATGGTGGGCGAGGGCAGCGACGTCAAGGTCGGAGCCCCCTATGTGGATGGCGGTAAGGTCACGGCCACCGTCAAGGCCCATGGGCGCGGCGACAAGATTCGCATCGTCAAATTCCGGCGCCGCAAGCACCATCGCAAGCAGATGGGGCATCGTCAACACTACACAGAATTGCAGATTACCGGCATCAGTGCCGGTTGAGACTAGTTGAGGTTTAGCCATGGCACACAAAAAAGCAGGCGGCAGCAGTCGTAACGGTCGTGATTCCCATTCCAAGCGCCTGGGGGTCAAGCGCTTCGGAGACCAGGAGGTATTGGCGGGAAACATCCTGATCCGTCAGCGCGGTACCCATTTCCATCCCGGCGTGAACGTGGGCTGCGGACGGGATCACACCTTATTCGCCCTGGTGGACGGTAAGGTAAAGTTCGAGACCAAAGGGACCGAGAAGCGTACCTTTGTGAGCGTGATTTCCGCCTAAGCCTTGCGGGGCCCAAAGCCTCGCTTGCCACTTTTATGGCCCCGCCTCTTGGCGGGGTTTTTATTTTAGTAGCAGAGGAAAGTGAAAAGAGCAAAGTTATAAGAATCTATACTTTCCTCTTTTCACTTTGCTCTTTACTCTGATGTCATATGAAATTCGTCGACGAAGTAAAAATCCATGTCCAGGCGGGTAACGGCGGCGATGGTTGCGCCAGTTTCCGCCGTGAGAAATTCATCCCCCTCGGCGGGCCCGACGGCGGCGACGGCGGCGACGGCGGCAGCGTTTACCTGGTGGCGGATGCCAGTCTCAATACCCTGGTGGATTTTCGCTATACCCGGAAATTCCGCGCCGAGCGCGGCCAGAATGGCATGGGTCGCGACTGCACCGGCAAGAGCGGTTCGGACAAACGGATTGCCGTGCCGGTGGGCACCGTGGTCAACGATATGGATACCGGTGAACTCATCGGTGATTTGACGGAAGCGGGTCAAGTGCTGCTGGTGGCCAAGGGCGGCGTGCACGGTGTGGGCAACACCCGTTTCAAGAGCAGCACCAACCGCGCCCCGCGCCAATTCACCAAGGGTACCCCCGGCGAGGTGCGCGATCTCAAGCTGGAACTCAAGCTGTTGGCGGACGTGGGCCTGCTCGGTCTGCCCAACGCCGGTAAGTCCACCCTGATCCGCGCCGTCTCCGCGGCCCGCCCCAAGGTGGCGGATTATCCCTTCACCACCCTCCACCCCAACCTGGGGGTGGTGCGGGTGAGCAATCACCGCAGCTTCACCGTCGCCGACATCCCGGGCCTGATCGAAGGCGCCGCGGAAGGCGCCGGCCTGGGGGTGCGCTTCCTCAAGCATCTATCCCGCACCGGTTTGCTCCTGCACCTGGTGGACGTCGCGCCCCTCGGTGAAGCTTCCGACCCGGTCGAGGATGTCCGGGTCATCGAACAGGAACTCGCCAAGTTCAGCCCCGAGCTGGCGTCCCGCGAACGCTGGCTGGTGTTGAATAAGGTGGACCTGGTGCCGGCCGAGGAACGCGAGGCACATTGTCACGCCATCGTGGAGCGTCTGGCCTGGCAAGGGCCGGTATTCAGGATCGCCGCCATCAGCGGCGAAGGGACTCAGGAATTGGTGTATAAGATAATGGAATACCTGGAAAGCAGAGAAAAGAGCGAAGAGGAAAGAGAAAAGTTATAGGAATATCTTTACTCTTTGCTCTTGTTAACTTTACTCTGCTGTTTTATGAAAACCCGTCACGAACTCACCAAGGCGCGCCGCTGGGTGGTGAAGGTGGGCAGTTCCCTGCTCACCGCCAACGGCCGCGGCCTCGACCATGAACTGATCGCCGCCTGGGCGGAGCAGATCACGGCCTTGCGCGGCCGCGGCGCCGACGTGGTGTTGGTCTCCTCCGGTGCCGTGGCGGAGGGCATGCAACGCCTGGGCTGGCAGCGCCGTCCCCACGCCCTGTTCGAACTGCAGGCCGCGGCGGCGGTGGGGCAGATGGGCCTGATCCAGGCCTATGAATCCTGTTTCAAACGCCATGGCGTGCACACCGCCCAGATCCTGCTGACCCATGACGACCTCGCCAACCGCCAGCGCTACCTCAACGCCCGCAGTACTCTGCGCTCCCTGCTGCGACTGGGGGTGGTGCCGGTGGTCAACGAGAACGACACCGTGGCGGTGGACGAGATCCGTTTCGGCGACAACGATACCCTGGCGGCCCTGGTGGCCAATCTCATCGAGGCGGAGGTCCTGGTGCTGCTCACCGATCAGCCGGGCATGTACGACAGCGATCCCCGCTCCCACCCCGAGGCCACCCTGATCCGCGAGGCGCGAGCCGACGATCCGGAGGTGGAGGCCATGGCCGGGCGCGGCGGGACCGGCAGCCTGGGCCGCGGCGGCATGGTAACCAAGGTGCGCGCCGCGGGGCGGGCCGCCCGTTCCGGGGCGGCTACCATCATCGCCTGGGGGCGGGAGCCCGGGGTGCTCGGCCATATCGCCGCCGGTGCGGAGATGGGGACCTTCTTCGTCCCCGCCCGTGAGCCCATCGCCGCCCGCAAGCGCTGGCTCGCCGGGCAGATGCAGGCAAAGGGGCGACTGGTGTTGGATGCAGGGGCGGTGAAGGTCCTGCGGCAATCGGGTCGCAGTCTGCTGCCGGTGGGGGTGACCGCGGTGGAGGGGAACTTCCTGCGGGGCGAACTGGTGGCCTGCGTCGGTCCCGATGGCGTCGAGGTGGCCAAGGGCT
>CAZOTG010000169.1:3993-5329 GCA_964582585.1 uncultured Chromatiaceae bacterium
TGGTCAACTACAGCGCCGAGGAGTCCCGCAAGATCATGGGCCAGGCCAGCGAGCGCATCGAGGCGCTGTTGGGTTACGTGGACGAGCCGGAGTTGATCCACCGCGATAATCTGGTGGTGGTGTAAAGCGGCTTGCAGGGAGAATTCAGGACAATAAAAAAGCCGGCTGAACATCACCGGCTTTTATAAAGGCTGATATGGTGTCGATCAGGCGGATAAGGCGCGAATCCGCTGGTTCAAGCGGCTCTTGTGGCGGGCGGCCTTGTTCTTGGAGATGATGCCCTTGCGCGCCATGCTGTCGATGGTCGGGGTGGCGGCCTTGAGGGACTCGGCGGCACGGGCCTGATCCCCGCTTTGCGCGGCAATGACGACTTGCTTGATGGCGCTACGTACCGTGGAGCGCTGGCCCATGTTGCGCTGACGGCGCACTTCGGCCTGGCGGGCGCGCTTTCTTGCTTGAGCTGAATTTGCCAAGGAATGACTCCTAAAATCTGATACTGATACAAAGAGCCGCGTATTTTGTGAGTTTTGCTGTAGTTTGTCAATTCCCGGCGGGGCGCAAGCGGCGCCTCGCCCGCGACCGCCGGGAACGGGTAAACTGCACCGATTTTGGCTTAAGGGACGACTATGGCGAAGGGGCTGCTAAAGGCCACGGCCAATGTGAGCGCTATGACCTTGATTTCGCGCGTGCTGGGCTTCGTGCGCGATATGGTCATCGCCCGCCTGTTCGGGGCCGGCAACGCCGCCGACGCCTTTTTTGTAGCCTTCAAGATCCCTAATCTCCTGCGGCGCATCACCGCCGAGGGGGCCTTCTCCCAGGCCTTCGTGCCGGTGCTGTCGGAGGCCCGCAGCCGCGGCGACGAGGGGGAGGTCCACCATCTTATCGAGCGGGTGGCGGGTACCCTGTTCGGCATCCTCAGCCTGGTTACGATCATCGGCGTGATCGCGGCGCCGCTGCTGATCCTGGCCTTCGCCCCGGGCTTTGTGGGCGTGGACGGCAAGTTCGACCTTGCGGTGGCGCTGCTGCGGGTTACCTTCCCTTATATTTTGCTGATCTCCCTGTCGGCCCTGGCCGGCGCGGTGCTGAACAGCTATGGCCGTTTCGCGGTGCCGGCGCTGATGCCGGTGTTCTTGAATCTGTCGCTGATCGGCTGCGCCCTATGGCTGTCGCCGCTGCTGGACGAGCCGGTCATGGCCCTGGCCTGGGGCGTGTTCCTGGGCGGCGTGCTGCAATTGGTGCTGCAGTTTCCGGCCCTGCGCAGCCTGGGCCTGTTGCGGCGGCCGCGCTGGGGCTGGCGGGATTCGGGGGTGCGGCGGGTGCTGGCGCTGATGCTGCC
>CAZOTG010000170.1:0-5326 GCA_964582585.1 uncultured Chromatiaceae bacterium
TTACTATGACAATAAAGTTTGCATTTGAAAGTAACGAAACAACAAAATGGATTGCAGTATTGCTGGGATCGGAGAAATCCAATGTGATCTCTTTACCGTTAACGAAGACTAAAGGCCCATAATGAAAACACTAAATACTAAAAATGCATTATTTAATTGGAAAAAATTATCGCCTTTGAAAAAGAGAAAGTATGCGGGATTTACAATTGGAGGGATTATTATCATCTGTTTATTGATATTCATTTCTTTTCCTGATCCCCTTATCAATTCATTATTTAAAGACAGAATTACGAATACTGTCAAAGCAGCATTTCCGGAATACTCGATACAGATTAGTGATCTGCATTATAACATCTGGAATAATCGTTTAAAGATTGATTCTATAATGTTAAAAACTAGAGACTCTACAATTTTATGCAATGTAAAGGATTTTTCCTTAGGTGGGATTCATTGGATGAAATTGCTAAGAGTTAAAGCGTTCGATCCTGGCATTCTTAAAGACGTAGTGATGGACGCACAAAAGATAGAACTGATTTTTAATAGGTCCCAAATGGAACTTAGTATTGGCAATATACATATTTCCATACCTGATTCTGAACTGGTTGCTAATTCGCTTAAATATTATTCGTTAATTGATGATGAACAATTCTTTGCGAAAAGTCAGTTCAAGCAAACAAGATTTAAAATTGATATCCCCAAAATAGCAATAGCAGGTTTGGAATATCTCCAAATGCTTGAAGGGAAAGCCTACAAAGCCGGTAGCATCAATGTACAGGATGCATTTGTAGATATAATGGTAAATTCAGATAAAGATTATGATATAAATTCGCCTAACCCTCAAATGCCAAATGAGTCTTTTTCTTCTTTGACTGAAATAATTAGAATAGATAGCGTGAAAATAATAAATGGACTTTTGAAATATGCAGAAAGGAAAGTTATAGGGAAAAGCCCCGGTGTGATTACAATTACTAAAGTTAATGTTTCAATAAATGGAATTGCCAATCACACAGAACGACCAATAACTACAATTATTAATGGGGAAGGACTTTTTATGAATTCCGACACATTGAAACTATTGATGGCTATTCCGCTTGCCTCAAAGGATCTTTCATTACAATATTCAGGCTCGCTTGGTAAGATGGACATAAATTTGTTAAATACATTCATTGAACCGGTTGAAAATAAACGTATTAAATCCGGAATCCTGCAGTCCGCAAAATTTAATGTTAATGTTAATTCTGGACGCGCAAGCGGTACCGTGACAATAGCTTATAATGACCTATCCATTGTATCAATTAACTCAAATAACGGAAGTGAAAATGGGATTTTCAACAGGGTCTCTTCCCTCTTCGGTAAATTATTTGTTATCCGAGGCTCTAATATGCCAGATGAAAATGGTTTAATAAAGACGGGTGAAATAAAATTTGTTCGAAAACCAGTCAATCCTTTTTTTCAGTTTGTATGGTATGCTCTTAGAAGCGGAGTTGCTGATATAGTTGGGTTTCCTCCAGAATAATATCCAACTATGTTAGCCTATAATAGATCTATTCATTTTTTGTAATGAAGAACTGAGTTTATATTATATATATCCACATTTAGAATGTGACTGGGAAAGCCATCCAAAAGATGTAGTCCCTTTTTCATCCCATTGATCGATTGAATTATTCCCCGCAACTATTGATTATATAATCAGATAAAAACCTGATAATTATTTCAGGTGGTTTTGTCCAATGTAACTCTATACAATTGAATTTAATCATTACATCATAAGCTGGGAGGCTAAAAATGAAAAGGTTACTAATTGTGCTATTGTTGAGTTTCGGACTTGTCCAACTCGGATTAAGCCAAGGCTCAAGTGAAGTTAAAGTAAAAAATTCTTTATCAGGTGTGTTAGTTCTAACCGGTGAAGGTGGTATTACTGTAGGACAAACCGATTACGCTGACATTAAACCAGGCTATACAGGAAGGGCTTCTGTTGAGTATTTTTTTGCCTCTAATTTAGGAATTAAACTTAGCGGTGGTATCGGTACTATTGCCGGTACAAGTTCTTATTTGGTTCCTTCCGAAATTAGAACATTATATTATTCAGCAGGTCTCGGTCTATCTATTCAATTTCCGGTTGGCGATGTTGTTTACCCATATATTTCTATAGGTGTATCACATTTGTGGGTCACGCCGCGAGATAACAATGGGGCGGACCTCTTATTGCCAGCAGAAAATAATTTTAAATTACTGGCTCTTAACGGAGAAGCAGGCATTCGTTTTATGGTCAGTGATAATGTAAGTCTTAACGTTATCGGTGGTTTGATGTCACCGTTTAATGACGATAACTCAGATAACCTGGACGCAAAAATCCAGGGCGATCATAATGACTGGATAGGCTCGGTAACGCTTGGACTATCTTTTTATTTAGGAAGAGAAAAAGATTCTGACGGGGACGGAGTATATGACTCTAAAGACATGTGCCCGAACACTCCAATAGGTGTAATGGTTGATGAGTTTGGCTGCCCGCTTGATTCAGACAAAGATGGTGTACCAGACTATCTTGATAAATGTTCAAACACCCCTATAGGAGTTAAAGTTGACGCAAGTGGTTGTCCACTGGATTCAGATGGAGACGGCGTTCCGGATTATCTGGATAAATGCCAGAGCACTCCAACAGGTGTAACTGTAGATGCAAATGGTTGTCCTTTAGATTCAGATGGTGATGGAGTTCCTGATTACCTTGACAAATGTCCAAATACACCGACTGGAGTTCAGGTTGACGCAAATGGTTGCCCTTTAGATTCGGATGGTGATGGCGTTCCGGATTATCTGGATAAATGTCCAAATACCGCAGCGGGCGTTAAAGTAGATGCCAATGGTTGCCCAATTAAGAAAGTAGTAGTAATGACAGAAGTTATGAGCTCTGATGCATCGTTTGAATTCGATAAATCGACACTCAAAACAAAAGCCTATGGTAAACTTGACAAAATTATAGCAACACTAAAAAACAATACTGATTATACTGTAAGTGTTGAAGGCTATACTGATGCAATAGGTAGTGAAGAATATAACATGAAACTTTCAGAAAAAAGAGCACAGGCTGTTGCAGACTATT
Source organism: uncultured Chromatiaceae bacterium (assembly GCA_964582585.1). Classification (GTDB taxonomy): domain Bacteria; phylum Pseudomonadota; class Gammaproteobacteria; order DRLM01; family DRLM01; genus JARRQJ01. The sequence goes on from CAZOTG010000170.1 coordinate 3,101, forward strand.
TACTTTCCCAAGGTATAGATAGAAGCAGGATTGAGGTAATTCCTAATGGTGAATCTAATCCGATTGCATCCAATAAAACTGCTTCAGGAAGAGCAAAAAACAGACGGGTTGAAATAATAATTAGCAAATAATAATTAGTTCATCTTGTAAGATTAATTAAGAAAGCCCCGACCAATCGGGGCTTTCATTTATAAATAATAAAATCACATCTCAGCCAAAAGATGTAGTCCTTTTTTCATCCTTCTGAACGATAATTTTAAAGGCAATTCTTAATTAAATTTTTAACAATTAATATAAACGATTAAATGAATTATAGATAAGAGAAAGTACTTACTGTTAACTATGGTTTTGCTTGTTGATGATCTTAATAAAACCAATTGCTACTAATAAAACTCCTGAGGGTTGGGCAATGGACAAAAGAATTGAAATAAAGGTTCAAAAGAAAATAAATAACTAAAAGGAGCTGTTATGGAAACCGTAAAAAAATTCTCTAACAATAATTTATCAGTTGAAAGCAGTCTATCGTTAGCTGCTCCTGATGACGCTGTTAATGAGGGGAATGTGTTTTTTATCGGGCTTAACTTTAATGATAACGCCGGATTAAACGGAGAGAATAGAGATTTGCAGGCATCAAAAAATAAAATTCCTCTTTTGATGTTAAAAATAGATGCAAACAAAATTATTTCTGCCCAGACTGTAAATGGTAAAGATGATTTAGAAGAAATTGATGAAGCCCGCGATAATTTGAAAGCAGAAAATCCCAAAAATGATAATCCAATAAAAGGAATTTATTCTCTGGATTATAGAAATATGGATAAGGGACTTCCTCATGAAAATCTATCATTTCGTGAAATGCAAGTAATGAAATTAATTGCTCTTGGCAAAACGAGGAAGGAAATCGCTGACGAATTATTCCTGAGCATCAGCACGATTAATACTTACAGAGCAAGAACTCTTGAAAAAATGTACATGAAAAATAATGCTGAAATTATGCGATATTCATTTCAACATAAGTTGATTGAATAATCAAGTAACTCCAGGGCAATTTCAACCCTGATTATACTGTAAGTGTTGAAAGTTATACTGATCCAATAGGCATAGAAGGGTTGAAATAATAAATAATTTCATTAAATAAGATTAATTAAGAAAGCCCCGATTGGCCGGGACTTTCTATTCTAAAATAGTCAAATCACATCTCACCTAAAAGCAGTAGCCCCTTTTTCATCCCTTTGCCTGATTGTAAATAAAAGTTGGCTGCTATACATTAATCCAAATTTAAAAAGTGATTTTCTATTAAAAGAACAGAAATAGAAAATAACAAAACGAAAATAATTAAAGGAGGATATAATGAAGAATACAAACTTCTTGATGTTTACGGCGTTTGCTCTGTTCACAATAATAATCGCGGGATGCGGTACCAGCCCGGTTGTGGTAAACAAAGAAGCATCCGTTTCGGCGATTCGTGCAGCAGAGGAAGTTGGTGCGGCAGACATCTCCAATGCATCTCTTTATTTACAACTCGCAAAGGAGGAGTTGCAAAAAGCAATAACGTTTGAAGCAAATGGTGACAAGGAACAATCTGAGTCAATGCTGTCAAGGGCCCGGGCTGATGCAGAACTTGCTGTAGCTCTCTCCCGAAGTGAAGTCGACAAAACTGAATCCGCAAAAGCATTAGAGCGGGTAAAAATACTCAGGCAGAACAACCTGATATCAAAGAAAGGAAGTGACTTATGAAGACTATTAAATATTTTATCATCATCATTTTTGCCGGAATGCTCTTTGGTTGTGCTTCAAGCCTTCCCCCGAGTGAACTTATCAATGCCCGCGCCGCTTACCTGCATGCAAGCAACAGCCAGGCTACGGAATTAGTACCTGCAGAACTCCACAAAGCAAAAATTGCTCTTGATCTGGCTGAAAAATCTTTTCAGGATAATCCTGAATCATTCGTTACAACAGACCTGGCTTACATTGCAGACCGCGAAGCAAAAACAACGGAAGCACTTGCAATTACAGTTGCAGAAAATGCAAAAACAGTAAAAGCAAACAAGGATTATGAGCTAACACAAAATGAAATCATGAAAACAAAAACAGCAGCACTTGCCGCTGAACAAAATGCAAGACTTGAAGCTGAGAAAAAAACAGCTAAGGCGTTGGCAGATCTTGCCAAGCTGGCAGCAGTTAAAGAAGAAGAACGCGGTCTTGTGATTACGCTTTCAGGCAGTGTTC
>CAZOTG010000171.1:0-5306 GCA_964582585.1 uncultured Chromatiaceae bacterium
CAACCGCCTCCATGAGCAGAACAAACATGACGGCAAGCATGTGCACTTCATGTCACCCACCATCTGCATGTGCTCCACCATGTTCCGCATCGACCCTCAACACCTGTTGTGGACCCTGGAGAACCTGGTGGATGGTCAGGTGGTGAATCGCATTCGCGTGCCGGAGACCCATGCGGCGGAGGCGCGTTTGGCGCTCAACCGCATGTTCGAGGTGTCACCGTAGGCAGGTGATCCGCAGGGCTCTCTCTCGGTAACGCCCTCTTTCGGGGCAGATTCAACCTTAATTACCCCGTATAAGCTATTGAGCCCACTGCTGCGTGCCGCAATTCCGTTCATATTTGATCCGAGGCGAAATATCTTGTTGATCCCCTCCCGGGTGTTTTATAGTCTTTGACCCTAAACTTCTGACAGGGGGATGAGCGATGAAATACTACAACGATAATTCCTTATCCATCGGCAATACGCCGCTCATCAAGCTCAATCACATCGTCGACGCCAAGCGGGCACTGGTATTGGCCAAGATAGAAGGCCGCAATCCCGCCTACTCGGTGAAGTGCCGTATCGGCGCGTCCATGATCTGGGACGCGGAGCAGCGCGGCGTGCTCAAGTCCGGTATGGAGGTCGTCGAGCCCACCAGCGGCAATACCGGTATCGCCCTGGCCTATGTGTGCGCCGCCCGCGGTTATAAAGTGACGCTCACCATGCCGGAGACCATGAGCCTGGAGCGCCGCAAGGTCCTCAAGGCCTTGGGCGCCAATCTGGTGCTGACCGAAGGCGCCAAGGGCATGCCGGGGGCCATCGCCAAGGCGGAGGAGTTGGCGGCCGAGGACCCGGACCGCTACTTCCTGCCGCAACAGTTCAGTAATCCGGCCAATCCCGATATCCATGAAAAGACCACCGGTCCCGAGATCTGGGAGGCCACGGACGGTGGGGTCGATGTGCTGATCTGCGGCGTGGGGACCGGCGGTACCATCACCGGCGTCTCGCGCTACATAAAAAACAACCGCGGCAAGAAGGTCACAGTGGTGGCGGTGGAACCCAGCGCCAGTCCGGTGATTTCGCAGAAGCTGGCCGGCCAGCCGCTGCAGCCCGCCCCTCATAAGATCCAGGGCATCGGCGCGGGGTTCATACCGGATAACCTGGATCTCTCGCTGGTCGACCGCGTGGAACAGGTCAGCAACGAGGAGGCCATCGAATACGCGCGGCGCCTGGCCACGGAAGAGGGCATCCTGTCCGGCATTTCCTGCGGTGCGGCGGTGGCGGTGGCGGCGCGTCTGGTGCAGTTGCCGGAGTTCGAGGGCAAGACCTTCGTGGTCATCCTGCCTGATTCCGGCGAGCGCTATCTCTCCAGTATTTTGTTCGAGAATCTCGCTTAACCCGGTTTACCTGATGCGAGTGAGGGGGATGGTTTAGCCTAGGGGGTCCTCACGGAATTGACGCTGGATCTCTTCCACTTCGGCAAGACTTAGCGCCAGCGTCTCGACGCAATCCGCATCCAGTTTGACTCCTGCCAAATTCTTCAAGCAGGCCAGGGCTTGATCGTTGCTCCAGGCCTCCTTATAGGGCCGGCGGCTGGTCAAGGCATCGAAGATGTCTGCTACCGCTACGATGCGTGATTCCAGAGGGATATCCTCGCCGTGTCTTCCATGGGGATAGCCGGTGCCATCCATGGATTCATGATGCAGTTCGGCGATATTGCGCAGCATATCGATATGCTGCAGGCCGTCGAGCTTGAAGTTGCCCAGCATGCGGTCGATGAGGTCGCGGCCCTTGAGGGTATGTTGCTTCATCATCTCGCGTTCATCTGGCGTGAGATTGCCCGGCTTTAACAGAATATCATCGGGGATGCCGATCTTGCCGATGTCGTGCAGCGGCGAAAAGGTAAAGATGTTTTCCACGTATTCATCGGAGAGATTGTGCTTTTCGGCGAGCTTGCTCGCGATGAGGCGAGCATAGCGCGACATGCGGTCGAGGTGCGATCCGGTCTCGTTATCGCGCACGTTGGTCATATCGCGAGCCGTTTTCACGGTGGCCAATAAGGTGTGCATGGCAGACAGTTCATGGATGATGGTCAGGGAGATCAAATGACCGTAAGGGTCGACTTGTTTCAAGACTTCTTCGCTAAAAGGGGTGTCCTCGTAAGAGTTGAAGAAGAGAAAACCCAGGAAATTTCCGTAGCTGTAGATCGGCATGGTATAGCTGGCGTGATAGCCCTGCGCGGAGATGCGCTTGCTATGTTCCTTTTTGACGGTTGAAAAAATATCAAGGTTGTTCACTACCCGGGGGCGGCCCTTTTCCAATATCTCGCGCAGGGAATGGGATTCGCTCAGCTTGGCCTGGTAATGGCTTAGGGGTTCGTCACCGCTGCTGCTGTGAATGAAGGTCTTTAACAGATCCGTCTTGGGGTCGTATATTGCGGCGGCGATGCGTGCGATGAACGGGAATCGTTCCTTGAGGGCGGTATGGATATATTCCAATTTTTTCGCCAGTCCGACGTTTTGGTCGAGGGGAGTTAATTTATCCTCGTGTTCGAACATGATCATGCGATCGCCTTAGGTTATTGCTCTTGCCGGCAAATATTTGACATAGTACGTTATTGTGTCGTTCCGGATTAAGATTGCACAATTCAAGCCAATTTTCTGATCATATAAACAATTGATAATCAAAGTTATTATAGATAGAGTCATGATAGATAGCGTCGTATTGTTGGCGTGGGCTTGCGAAGTGCAAGGGCGCAATCGGTGAACGGCTTAACTATCCTTACGCATGCGCTGCCGCTTGAAGGGATCGCTGCCCTGGCGCAGCGCTGGCGCCGCGACGAGATCGGCGATGCCTGTTATGCGGCGCAGTATTTTTTGTACTGGCAAATCGCGCTGCATGGCCGGCGTTTTGCGTCGCGCAAATTCAAGAAGGATTCCAGGCCGGATCGTCTTGACTGGTTGGATGCGCTGGAACGGGCAAGAGGCGAGGAATTGCAAGCTCGCCTCATCCACTATTTCGAGCGCTATGGTTTTCTGGGGGTGAGCGTCAATGTATGCGTTGCGCTGCAGGCCTGGTTGCATGGCCGCTGGCCGTTGAGTTTGTGCGAACACATCCCCGACCCGCTGGAAATGCTGCGAATGCAGGCGCGGGGCACGCGTGCGGTGACGGTTTTGCCTGAGCATCCGCGTTTGCTGCAACCGGTGTTGAACAAGCCCAATGCCTTCGCGTTCATGGCCCACGATTTGGAGCATGCCTATAAGTTTTTCCACGACCCGGGGCTTCATGCGATGCAAAAGCGTTTTTTCTCCCAGATCCTGACCGTGATAGAAATGGGCTTGCTGGACGATTGCATGGAAGATCCCGCGTTCCGCAATAAATTCCATTATCTCATCAGCGATATGAATACCCATGTGATGCACGGTCTGCAATACTTGAGAGCGATATTGATCGAGCACCGTTTGCGCGCTGCAGGGAAGCAAGCCTGGGAAGGCTTGTCGCCGCAGGCGCGTGACGACATCGACGCCGTCATGCGTATCTTCGACGGTTATGACTATCATGCCGGCGGTCGGCAACGGATTTTTCCAGTGGATAGGGTTATCCTTCATGCCGAAGGAGTTGCGTAATCTCAAACATTGATTTCCATCTGCCAATTTGAGCGTTCGGTCTTATGGCATTTTATGAAAAGGAGACTCTGCGCTTCCGCTGCACGGGCTGTGGGGAGTGCTGCGGCGGCGGCCCCGATTACCATGTCTTTATGGACGAGCGGGAGGCGGAGGCGATTCGCCGCCACTTGGACGTGACCGTGCCCTGGTTCAGACGCCGTTATCTGCGCCGTACCCCGGAGGGGGAACTGGTGCTCAACAACGGCGGCGGGGGGCGCTGCGTGTTTTTGAGCCCGGATAATCGCTGTCGGATCTATGCCGTCCGGCCCTTGCAATGCCGCACCTATCCCTACTGGCCGGAGACCCTGAGCTCCCGCGCGGCATGGCGTCGCGAGGCCCGACGTTGTGAAGGCATAGGGCAGGGGGAGGTAATTCCGTTGGCGCGGGTTCGGGCCTCCCTGCTAAAACATAAGAAAGGCGGGCCGGTCACGTAGTTACAGCTGGCTTTTTTTCTTGCTTATGCGTATAGTGCCGCTTCCTCCCTTGGAGGATGAGACGTTTCTAACCTTCCTTCCGTGGTTACACATCATTGGCTTACTGGTTGGCGACGTATGGCGGTTGTAGTAACAGCGATATGTGCCGCCGCTGAGTGAACCAGGCGATGTGATTACTTCTTACGTAATTTCGCTGACGTTCTTATTTCATCTATTTGAAGTCTGCCGTAAGAGGCGGATGGGGATATTATTGTGTCATTCAAAGAATTGAATCTGAATTCCAAATTATTGCAGGCCATCGAGGCCAGTGGCTTTACAACACCCACCGATATCCAACGCCGGGCGATCCCTTTTGTCTTAGCGGGGCGCGACATAATGGCCTCGGCCCAGACGGGCACGGGCAAGACCGCTGCCTTTGTGCTGCCGGCCCTGGAGCGGTTGATGGCGCCGTCACCGGTACACGGCAGGGGGCCGAGGGTATTGGTGTTGACCCCGACCCGGGAATTGGCGATGCAAGTCAACGACCATATTCGCCAGCTGGGACGCTTTTGCAGGATGACCAACGGCAGCGTGGTGGGCGGCATGCCTTATCCGCCGCAGAACCGTTTATTGAATCAACCTCTGGATCTGTTGGTGGCGACCCCCGGCCGTTTGATGGATCACATGGAGCGGGGCCGCGTGGACTTTTCGCGGCTGGAGATGCTGGTATTGGACGAGGCCGATCGCATGCTGGACATGGGTTTTATCGACGCCATCAAGATCGTCGCCGCGGCGACGCCGTCGAGCCGGCAAACGCTGTTGTTCTCCGCAACCCTGGAGGGCAAGGTGCTGGCCATCGCCAGGCAGTTATTGAAGAACCCGGAGCGCGTGCAGTTGGCCGCCAATCACGAGCGTCACGCCGCCATTACCCAGCGGGTGCATCAGGCGGACAATATCGAGCACAAGCATCGTTTGTTGGATCATCACATATCCAACGAGGCCTTGACGCAGGCCGTCATCTTCACGGCGACCAAGCGCGGCGCGGATAAGTTGGCTCAAGCGCTTGCCGGGCGGGGCCACGCCAGCGCCGCCCTCCATGGCGACATGGGTCAGCGTGATCGCAAGCGTACCGTGGAACGTGTGCGTGACGGCAGGGTGCGCCTGCTGGTGGCGACGGTTGTTGCTTCCCGCTGTCTCGATATCTAGGGCATCAGCCATGTCATCAACTTCGATCTGCACATGGTGGCCG
>CAZOTG010000172.1:0-1809 GCA_964582585.1 uncultured Chromatiaceae bacterium
GAGGCGGCGGCCTGTGGGCGTGCCATTGTCACTACGGATATGCCGGGTTGCCGGGAAGTGGTCCGACATGAGGAAAACGGATTGTTGGTGCCGGCCCGCGACCCCGCCGCCTTGGCGGCGGCCTTGCGGCGTTTGATCACGTCACCCCCCTTGCGCCAGTTCCTGGGACAGCGCGGCAGGGAAATTGCCGTTGCCGAATTCGGTCTGGACAGGGTGGTCGACGAGACCTTGGCGGTTTATGGTGAGTTGCTGTCTGACAATGCACGCCGCTCTTCCTTGGATAAACAGGGAATATAATCGCCGCCCATGATGCCAGCAATAGACGAGCTTTTGTGTTGAAACAGGGGGTCACTGATAAATATACCGTGCTGGTTACCGGCGCCACCGGATTTGTCGGCCGGCATGTCTGCGATTATCTGCAGACCGCCGGCTTTTCCATAAGGGCCGCGGTACGAAAATCCACCGTCTTACCGGAGATATTTCAACAGGTGGAGATCGGCGATATCGGACCCGATACGGCTTGGGACGCCGCCCTTGCCGGCGTCGAATGCGTCGTGCACCTGGCTTCGTATTCGCCTCCACCGGGGGCCGCGGCGGACGAGATCGCGGCGGGGTATCGGCGCGTCAATGTGGAGGGCAGCGAACGGCTGGCGCGCGCCGCGGCGGCAGCGGGGGTGCGGCGCCTGGTCTACGTCAGTACCATCAAGGTCAACGGCGAGATCACCCCTTCAAACGAAGCGTTTACCTCCGATTCGCCGCCGCAGCCTCAGGACAGCTATGGACAGAGCAAATGGTTGGCGGAGCAAATGGTGCGGGAGATAGGCGACGGCAGTGCTTTGGAAACGGTCATCTTGCGTTCGCCCTTGGTGTACGGCCCGGGGGTAAGGGCCAACTTTCTGGCCTTGCTGCGCTTGGTGGAGCGCGGTCTGCCTGTGCCGTTGCGCAGCGTCAGGAATCGCCGCAGCATGTTGTACGTGAAAAATCTGGCCGATGCGATCAGGCATTGCCTGGACGCGCCCCAGGCAGCAGGGCAGACCTATCTGCTCAGCGACGGCGAAGATCTGTCCACGCCCGCACTGATCGAGCGTATCGCCCTGCATATGCAGCGCAAGGCTCGCTTATGGCCGGTGCCGGTCGGTATCCTGCGCGGCGTGGCGAGTCTGTTGAGCAAGCGCGATTTGATCGATCGTTTGACCGGCTCATTATGCGTCGACGCCGGCGAGATTCGCGAACAGACGGCGTGGACGCCGCCGTTCTCCCTTGATGAAGGCTTGCGAGCCACCGTTCAATGGTATCTCGCCGAACGGGGCAGGGAGAAATGACGCACTCCATCGGCTGGTACGGCACGGCCGCATTGCTGGCCTTGGCCGGGCTGATTGCCGCGTTTCTGACGGGCCTGGTGCGCGTCTACGCCTTGCGTCGCTCCCTCTTGGATATTCCCAATGAACGCAGTTCTCATAGCGTGCCGACCCCGCGCGGCGGAGGGCTCGCCATTGCCGTTACCTTGGCCATCGGCGTGGCGGTGCTGGGCTTCTCCGGCGTCTTGTACTGGAACGTGATGTGGGCCTTGCTCGGCGGCGGGGCCTTGGTGGCGGGAGTCGGCTGGCTGGACGACCATCGCCATGTCGCGCCCCAGTGGCGCGCCTTGGTGCATTTGCTCGCCGCGACCTGGGCCTTGTACTGGCTCGGCGGCTTCGCCGAGGTCAGGATCGGCAATGAGACTTGGGAGCTGGGATGGTTGGGCGGCATGCTTGCGGCGCTGGCCATCGTATGGTTGATCAATCTCTATAATTTCATGGACGGCATCGA
>CAZOTG010000172.1:1819-5302 GCA_964582585.1 uncultured Chromatiaceae bacterium
GCGGCGCAATCCTGCTGGCTTGGGCCGGCGCCCCGGGCCTGGCCGTGGCAACGGCGTTGCTTGCGGCGGCCAGCACCGGATTCCTGTGGTGGAACTGGCCGCCTGCCAAGATCTTCATGGGCGATATCGGCAGCGGTCTGCTCGGCTATTATTTCGCCGTGATGGCGCTGGCCGGCGAAAACAGCGGTGTACTGCCGGCCACGGTATGGCTGCTGTTGCTGGGCGTGTTCGTGATGGACGCCGTATTTACTCTTCTGCACCGGGTAATTCGCGGCGAGCGATGGTATACTGCCCACCGCAGCCACGCCTACCAACGCTTGGTACAACTGGGCTACTCTCATCGTCGGGTAAGCTTGGGCGTAGCCGGACTCAATGTGCTGCTGTTATTTCCGGCCGCGATCCTTTCCGTAGTATATCCCGCGACAGTGTTAGGGTGGCTGACCGCACTGGCGGTGGGCGGCTGGCTGTTATGGAATAGGGTGCAGCAGCGATTCCGGGATGTGACGCCAGAAAAGTGAATAGCACGCAATGAAAGCACTTAGCCGCCGCATGGTCGTTGTCATCCATGACTTGCTCATGGTGGCCCTTGCCTGGCTGCTCGCCTATCTGATCCGCTACAATTTCACCCTTGGCGGTGATCAATGGTCTGTTCTGGGCCAGAGCCTGGCGATAGTGGTGCTGATCCAGGGTTTGGTGTCATGGCGCTTCGGCTTGTATAAGGGCGTATGGCGTTTCGCCAGCATCCCCGATCTCTGGAATATCATCCGCGCGGTCTTCTTGGGTGCGTTGGCGGCCAGCCTGGCGCTGTTCCTTTACAACCGCCTGGAAGAAATTCCGCGTTCGAGCCTGCTCTTGTATCCCGTGTTGGCGACCTTTCTGCTCGGTGCGCCACGGACCTTGTATCGTATCCTGAAGGATCACAGCCTTAATTTTCACAAGGCGGGCAGCCGCAAGCGGGTGTTGATCATCGGCGCCGGGCGCGCCGGGGAGATGCTGGCGCGGGACATGCGCCGTGACGACGATTATTTTCCCGTCGGATTCCTGGACGATTCTCAGCGCTGGCAGGGGGCCAAGGTGCACGGTCTGCCAGTGCTGGGAGTAATCGACGATTTGCCCGGTGTGGCCGATGATTTGGCGGTGGACGTGGTGGTCATCGCCATCCCCTCGGCCACGGCGCCGCAGATGCAGCGGGTGGTGGAGTGTTGTGAGCAGGCGGCCGTGCCGTTCCGCACCTTGCCGCGTATGGGCAGCATGTTTTCCACGCGACCCACCATGCGCGAAGTGCGCGAAGTGGCCATCGAGGATTTGCTGGGGCGGGAGCAGGTCTTCCTGGATTGGCGCGGCATCAGCAATGCCCTGGCAGGTAAGACCGTGCTGGTCACGGGGGCGGGTGGTTCCATCGGTTCGGAGTTGTGTCGCCAGATCGCCCGCCTGGGGCCGAGCAAACTGGTCGCTTTCGAACGCAGCGAGTTCAATCTGTACAGCATCGAGCTGGAGCTGCGCCGCGCCTTTCCCGAGCTGGTGCTCGATGCACATCTGGGCGACGTGACCGATCCGGTCGCCGTGGAGCATGTACTGAGCATGCATCGTCCCCAGGTGATCTTTCACGCCGCCGCCTACAAGCATGTGCCCTTGCTGCAGGGGCAACCCCGCGAGGCGGTGCGCAATAATGTCCAGGGCACCAGGGTCGTTGCCTTGGCGGCTGACAAGATCGGTTGTGAGACCTTCGTCATGATCTCCACCGACAAAGCGGTGCGGCCCACCAACGTGATGGGCGCCACCAAGCGCGTGGCGGAATTGTTCTGCCAGGCGCTCAGCCGCCGTTCTTCCATGCGCCTCATCACGGTGCGATTCGGCAATGTGCTGGGTTCGGCGGGCAGCGTGGTGCCGCTGTTCCAGAAGCAGATCGATGCCGGCGGCCCGGTGACCGTGACCCATCCAGAGATCACCCGTTATTTCATGACCATTCCCGAGTCCTGTCAGCTGATCATGCAGGCCGGGGTGATGGGCAAGGGCGGCGAGATCTTCGTGTTGGATATGGGACAACCGGTGAAGATCGCCTATCTGGCGGAGCGTATGATTCGCTTGTCGGGCAAGGCGCCGGGCAAGGATATCGAGATCGTCTACACCGGGTTACGCCCCGGTGAAAAGTTATACGAGGAATTGTTCTATGAACAGGAGCAGCTCAACTCCACCGAGAATAAAAAGATACTGCTTGCCCAATCCACGCCGGTGGAGTGGGAGCGCCTGAGCCGACTGATAGACGCCATGGAGCAGGCCTGCGAGAACTACGATGAGGATGCCCAGCGCCTGCTGCTTCGCGAGCTGGTCCCGGAAATGAGTGAATCCGAAGGCGAGGACCAAAGCCTCTCGGAAAACGAACAAAATAATGTTGTAATGTTAAACAGGTATAATGCATGACTATGAGATTACGTAAAGCCGTTTTCCCCGTAGCGGGGATGGGTACCCGTTTCCTTCCGGCGACCAAGGCCAACCCCAAGGAGATGCTGCCGGTCGTCGATAAGCCGCTTATCCAATATGCGGCGGAGGAGGCCATTGCCGCGGGGATCACTGAACTGATCTTCGTGACCAGCAGCAGCAAGCGGGCCATCGAAGACCACTTCGACAAGAGCTATGAACTGGAAGATAAGCTGGAGCGGCAGGGCAAGAAGGAACTGTTGGCGATTGTGCGCGAGGTGGTTCCGGAGAAGGTCTCCTGCGCCTACATCCGCCAGCCCGAGGCCTTGGGCTTGGGGCATGCAGTGATGTGTGCCAAGCCGGTGGTGGGAGAGGAGCCCTTTGCGGTGATTCTGGCGGACGACCTTATTCATGGCGGCGACCAGTGCTGCCTGTCTCAAATGCAGGAGGTCTTTACCGCCCATCAGTGCAGCGTGCTGGGCGTAGAGGAGGTGGATCCCACTGAGACCGACAAATACGGTATCTGCAAGGTGGAGACGATCAGCGAGCGGGAAGGCCGGTTGGAGGCGATCGTGGAAAAACCGCGTCCGGAAAAGGCGCCTTCCAGTTTAGCGGTGGTAGGGCGGTATATCCTCACCCCGCGGATATTCACCCTGCTGGAAAAAACCCCGCGAGGCGCGGGCGGTGAGATACAGTTGACCGATGCCATCGCCGCCCTGCTGGCGGAAGAGCAGGTGCTGAGCTATCGCTTTGCCGGCAAACGATATGATTGCGGTGATAAGCTGGGTTATCTCCAGGCCACGGTGGAATACACCTTGCGCCATCCTGTATTGAAAGATGCTTTCAAGGAGTATCTACAGAACCTGATCGAAAGACGATCGGATCTTTAGATCCTGCCGCGCCGCTGCCAGGGGAACGCGTTTTTTTGCGTTTTCAGTTACAATCCGCGCATGAACTTCCCTACCGTGGAAAGCCTGATCGGCAATACCCCTCTGGTGCGCCTGCAGCGCCTGCCGGGCGTCACCACCAATGCAGTGTTGGCAAAGCTGGAGGGCAACAATCCCG
>CAZOTG010000173.1:0-5293 GCA_964582585.1 uncultured Chromatiaceae bacterium
AATACCTGCCTGTACGGCGCCACCGGCGGCAAGCTGTTCGCCTCGGGCATGGCGGGCGAGCGCTTCGCGGTGCGCAACTCCGGCGCCCTTGCGGTGGTGGAAGGCTGTGGCGACCACGGCTGCGAATACATGACCGGCGGTGTGGTGGTGGTGCTGGGCACCACCGGCCTCAACTTCGGCGCGGGCATGACCGGCGGCTTCAGCTTCGTGCTGGACCTGGACAAGGTGTTCGTCGATCGCTACAACCACGAACTGGTGGACATCCACCGCATCACCACCGAGCCCATGGAAGTCCACCGCAATTATCTGCGCGGTATGATCGAGGAATTCGTCGCCGAGACCGGCAGCGCTTGGGGCCGCGAGATTCTGGAGGACTTCGGTTCTTTCCTGCCGCGCTTCTGGCTGGTGAAGCCCAAGGCCCTGGAGATCAATTCCTTGCTCGATGCATTGCTCAATGCGGCATGATGCACTATGGCCCCTCACCCCGTTCGTTTACAGGTTAGCAGTGCTATGACAAAGAATTTCGAATTTGTGGAAGTCCCGCGCCAGGATCCCGCCAAGACGCCGGCGGAGGCGCGCATTCACGACTTCCGCGAGATCTACGGGCAGTTCGATCCCAAAAATGCCGCGGTGCAGGCCTCGCGCTGCCTGGGTTGCGGCAATCCCTATTGCGAGTGGAAGTGCCCGGTGCACAACTACATCCCCAACTGGCTGAAGCTGGTGGAGGAAGGCAATATCTTCGAGGCGGCGGAGCTGTCCCATCGCACCAACTCCCTGCCTGAGGTCTGTGGCCGCGTCTGTCCCCAGGATCGCTTATGCGAGGGCGCCTGTACCTTGAACGATGGTTTCGGGGCGGTGACCATCGGCTCCATCGAGAAATACATCACCACCGAGGCCTTGAAGCGCGGCTGGCGGCCGGACATGTCCGGCGTCAAACCCAGCGGGAAGCGCGTCGCCGTTATTGGCGCCGGCCCGGCGGGCCTGGGCTGCGCCGATATCCTGGTGCGCAACGGCGTGGAAGCGGTGGTCTACGACCGCTACCAGGAGATCGGTGGCCTGCTCACCTTCGGCATCCCAGAATTCAAGCTGGAAAAGGAAGTGGTGCGTATCCGCCGTCAGTTGATGGAAGAGATGGGCGTGAAATTCGTCCTCAACACCGAGATCGGCAAGGACATCGCTTTCCAGAAATTGGTGGATGACTACGACGCGGTGTTCCTGGGCATGGGGACCTACACCTATATGAAGGGCGGCTTCCCCGGCGAAGACCTGCCCGGCGTGCACAAGGCCCTGCCGTTCCTGGTCTCCAACATCAAGCGCCAATTGGGCATGCTGGAAAATCCAGCCGACTTCATCGACATGAAGGGCCTACGGGTGGTGGTGCTGGGTGGCGGCGACACCGCCATGGATTGCAATCGCAGCGCCATCCGTCAGGGCGCGGAGAGCGTGACCTGCGCCTATCGCCGCGACGAGGCCAATATGCCCGGCTCCAAGCGCGAAGTGACCAACGCCAAGGAAGAAGGCGTGGAGTTTCTGTGGAACCGCCAGCCGGTGGAGATCGTCGGCGACAACAAAGTGGAAGGCGTGAAAGTGGTGACTACCCAGTTGGGCGCCCCCGACGCCCGTGGCCGACGTACCCCGCAGGCGGTGCCCGGTTCCGAGGAGGTCATCCCCGCCGACCGGGTGCTCATCGCCTTCGGCTTTCAGCCCAATCCCGCGCCATGGTTCACCGAGTTCGGCATCCAATGCGACGAACGCGGTCGGGTGAAGGCTCCCGCCATGGCGCAGTATAAGCACCAGACCACCAACCCCAAGGTCTTCGCAGGCGGCGACATGGTGCGCGGCTCGGACCTGGTGGTGACCGCGGTATTCGAAGGCCGCAACGCCGCCGAGGGCATCCTGGATTACCTGGGTGTTTAATGCCTAACAAGATTAAGAATTAACCACGGAGGCCACGGAGAACACGGAGGACCTGAAGATAAATTAATTTTTATTCTCCGTGTCCTCCGTGCTCTCCGTGGTTAATTGCTGTTTGCTTTAGCGCGAGATGATTTTGATGCAACAACTTAAGAACGACCGTTTTCTCCGTGCCCTGCTTCGTGAGCCGGTGGACCGCACGCCGGTGTGGATCATGCGTCAGGCGGGACGTTACCTGCCCGAGTATCGCGCTACCCGCGAGAAGGCCGGTTCGTTCATGAACCTGTGCACCAATCCCGAGCTGGCCTGCGAGGTGACGCTCCAGCCGCTGGCGCGTTTCGATCTGGATGCTGCGATCCTGTTCTCGGACATTCTCACCATCCCCGATGCCATGGGCTTGGGCTTGAGCTTCGCCAAGGGTGAAGGTCCTCAATTCGCCTATCCGGTGCGCAGCGCCGCCGATGTGGACAAGATCGGCGTGCCCGATCCCGAAGACGAGCTGCGTTACGTGATGGACGCGGTGCGGGTGATTCGCCGCGAGTTGGATGGGCGCGTGCCGCTCATCGGTTTCTCCGGCAGTCCCTGGACCCTGGCCACCTATATGGTAGAGGGCAGCGGGAGCAAGGAATATGCCCATATCAAGGGCATGTTGTTCGATCGTCCCGATCTGCTGCATAAGCTGCTGGATACCACCGCCCTTGCGGTCACTACTTATCTCAATGCCCAGATCGCCGCTGGCGCCCAGGCGGTGATGGTGTTCGATACCTGGGGCGGGGTCTTGAGCCCGCGTGACTACATCGACTTTTCCCTGCGCTACATGGCGCAGATTGTGGACGGCCTGATCCGTGAGCACCAGGGCCGCCGCGTGCCGGTGATCCTGTTCACCAAGGGCGGCGGCGCCTGGCTGGAATCCATGACCGAGACCGGCTGTGACGCCCTGGGGCTGGATTGGACCGTGGATATCGGCGAGGCGCGGCGGCGGGTGGGCGACCGCGTGGCCCTGCAGGGCAATATGGACCCCTGCGTGCTTTACGCCTCGCCGCAACGCATCCGCGAGGAGGTGGCGACTATCCTGAAATCATACGGCGACGGCGGCGGCCATGTGTTCAACCTCGGCCACGGCATACACCAGCATATCGATCCGGAGCATGTCAAAGTGCTGGTGGACAGTGTGCACGAGTTGAGCGTGCCGTATCATCGATGAATCCATGTCGCCAGGGTGTCTTGGTGGTTTAGCTATTTACAGGCGGTAATATCATGATTCCTCATTTTGAAGCTTTGCGGGAGATGAACACCTTTAGCGAGGAGATGTTCAACCGCATCATCGCTTTCCAGGAGCGGCAACATCCGGCCTGGAAGTCCGAGTTGCCCTTCGCGGAGCGCATCGCGGGCCTGCCGCTGCACTATCTGGTGTTCAGCAATCCCGACCGCGATCCCGCCAAGATGGGGCCCACGGTGTCGCCCATCATTCCCTTGCGCGACGAGCTGCGGCGCATTGCTGCTTACGCCAGCCATGTTGCGACGGCGCCGGTGATCTGCGATCTTCACGCCGTCAACGGCTTCGTAGGCAGCCTGTTGGCGCGCGAGGGCGTCAAGGTGATCGGCATTCGTGATCCCGCCGCCAAGCCCAATCAGATAAAGGACTTCTACGACCACGATTGTTACGAGCTGCGGGAACAGCCTATCGGGTCCATCGATTTTCCCTTCGACGTGGCCTTTTCCTGCTGGATGCCGGCGGGCCGGAATGACACCCCGGAGATCCTCAGGCATAACCCCAAGCTAATCGTCTTCATTCACACCAATCATGTGAAACCGGAAACCGGCGAGCCCCAGACCGGCGTGCCCGAGGCCTTCACCGATCTGCCCGAGCGTTACCAGTTGATTCATGAATGGGGGATGACCCGACCCAAGGATTTGTTTTACGACGTCTGGCCGGACCTCACGCCCAGCATCGAAGAGACGCGCTACGTCAAGGTCTACGCCGACCGGGAGTTTCAGGATATCGACGTGCCTGACGAGCTGCCGCCGGCGGAGCCTTACGATTGGGAACGGGAACTGGAGATGGCCCTGCTCGCCCGCCAGGCCATGGAACATCTCAAGGCGCAAGGCGTGGCAGCCAAGGACCTGCCTTATTAAGTGAATGGTTTCATATCGCTGTTGTCGGCGCGGATTTAGCCGCGCGTCGATGCCATGGAGGGGGGAGAGTGGCGAAGATATTGTCTGCCGGTGTGATCATCGTGCGAAGACAGGGCGCGGGGTACCGCTACCTGTTACTGCGCGCCTACCGCAACTGGGATTTCCCCAAGGGCGTGGTAGAGCCGGGGGAAGACCCCTTGCAAGGGGCGATCCGGGAAGTCGCCGAGGAAACCACGCTCACCGATCTCAACTTCCGCTGGGGTCATGACTATCGAGAGACTGCGCCCTACGGCCGGGGCAAGGTGGCGCGCTATTATCTGGCCGAGACCGCGCAGGTCGAAGTGAGCCTGCCCATCAACCCCGAACTGGGGAGACCGGAGCACGATGAATTCCGCTGGGTAGATCATGCGACCGCGAAGAGATTATTGCCGGCGCGCTTGCAGCCCATCCTGGCGTGGGCCGAAAGAAGCCGGTCACGGGATAATAATTAGGCCTAATCGCGCTTGGTGGTGAACACCGGTGCCGGAAAGGGCGTGACATTATCGCCCTTGTCGGAAACGGCGATGATTTTATTGACGCCTTCTTTTTCCACCTCATCGATGCGCACCACCGCCTGCATGGGGATATAGGTGCGTTTCACGTCAGCGAACTCGGCCTTGAGGCGTTCCTCGGATGGGTCCACCAACACCCCGGAACCGGCGGCGCCGAACAGCAGGCCCTCTACCTCTACGAAGCCCAGCAGGCCGCTGGCGTTGACCCGCTTGGCATGGATCTCATAGATCTTGCCTTGATTGTGGAAGATGATCTTATAGATCTGTTTGCCGCGCGCCATATCGACCCTTAGTCTTACCGTATCTCACTGAGCAAGTCATCCATCATGTGTTCCGCCTGGGAGGCGTAGCCGCCGCCGAACAGATTGGCATGATTGAGCACATGATAAAGATTGTAGAGCGTCTTGCGTAGCCGGTAGCCCTCATTCAGGGGGTAATGGTCGCGATAGGCGCTGTAGAAACGCGGGGAAAAGCCGCCGAAAAGCTCAGTCATGGCCAGATCAGTCTCCCGGTCGCCATAATAGCTCGCGGGATCGAAGATCACCGGCCGGCCCTGCCCGTCCACCACGCCCACGTACAAGACGTCCTCGCGGTGCAGATAGGCGTCGAGCAAGCCCTGAACGGCCGCCAGACGCCCCGCGTGGAGATCTTCCTGGACAGCCAGCGTCAGGGCCTCGGCGATCCGGATGCCC
>CAZOTG010000174.1:0-5279 GCA_964582585.1 uncultured Chromatiaceae bacterium
CGATTGATTTCGGCGCCTACGGCGGGACGTTTATCCGATTGATGCTTGCCCATTTGCTTCTTCTGTTCGGTTATCTCACCTTTCTTTCCTAGAAACTGTACACGCACCTGGTCGAGCTGCACGTCCGTTTGAGCCGTAGCGCTAGCCTCTGCGGCGAGCTTGACCAGTTCAGCGAGACGTTCTTGCATGGTGCACCGGGTTGCATTCAAAAATAAAAAAGGGAAAGGTCGCGAGGCCTTTCCCTTTTTGAGTCGGTTCGTCTATCGACCGCGACAAGCGTTGCGGTGGATCGAAGCCTGTCCTCAGGCCGAAAGACCCGCTTTGGCCTTCTCCGCCAAGGCGGCAAACGCAAGCTTGTCGAACACGGCCAGATCCGCCAGCACCTTGCGATCGACCTCGATCGCCGCCTTGTGCAGGCCGTTCATCATACGGCTGTAGGACAATCCGCATTCGCGGGCCGCGGCGTTGATGCGCACGATCCACAAACCGCGGAACTGGCGCTTGCGCTGGCGGCGGTCGCGATAGGCATATTGACCGGCCTTGGTCACCGCCTGAGTGGCGACCCGGAATACATTCTTACGGCGTCCGTGATAACCCTTGGCCTGATCCAGGACCTTCTTGTGGCGGGCGCGGGCGGTAACGCCTCGTTTTACTCTTGGCATGACACTTTCCTCTAATCTAAAAAATCTTTACGCCTACTCCCCCTCTCCCCCTGGGAGAGGGCTAGGGGTGAGGGCGAGTTGATTAAACAATTTGCAAAATTTATCCCCTCACCCTGCCCCTCTACCCTAAAGGGCATAAATCCCTAAGGGAGAGGGGACGTACTTCAGGAATACGGCAACATGCGCCGCACGGAAGCGGTATCCGACGGATGAACCAGCGTTACGGGACGCAGTTGGCGTTTCCGCTTGGCGCTCTTCTTGGTCAGGATGTGCCGCTTAAAGCTCTGGGCGCGCTTGAACTTGCCCGTGCCTGTGCGGGCAAATCGCTTTGCTGCACCTCTGTTGCTCTTTAATTTAGGCATTGCTACTCACTCCACTGCATTGTCGTTACCGGCATCAACGCCGGTCACTTTCCATCAGGTTCCTGTCTGCTTGCCGCTGGCCGGCACCACGGCCTTTTTGGGCCCCAGCACCATGATCATCAACCTGCCTTCCATCTTGGGGAACTGCTCAACCACGCTGCATTCCGCCAAATCCGCTTCAATTCTCTTCAACAACTTCATGCCCAGTTCCTGGTGCATCATCTCTCGGCCGCGGAAGCGCAAGGTCACCTTGGCCTTGTCGCCCTCCTGCAGGAACTCCGTGAGCTTACGCAGCTTCACCTGGTAATCCGCCTCCTCGGTGGTAGGGCGGAACTTCAGTTCCTTGACCTGAATCTGTTTCTGTTTTTTCTTGGCGGCATGGCGCTTCTTGCTTTCTTCGAAGAGATATTTGCCGTAATCCATGATCCGGCAAACCGGCGGCTCCGCCTGGGGCGCCACTTCCACCAAATCCAATTCACTCTCTTCCGCAATCTGCAACGCTTGCTTGACGGGTACCACTCCCACCATCTCGCCATTGACACCTATCAACCGTACCTCGGGAACCGTGATCTCCTCGTTGATACGAGTCTCTTTCTTATCAGCGGTGATAATTCAATCCTCCAAAATAGCGCGGCCGCGACGCGCGATATCAGCGGCGATATGCTCCTGGAAGCCCGCGATGGTCATGCTTCCCAGGTCCTTGCCGCTTCGCGTGCGTACGGCCACGGTTTGTTCGTTCATCTCCCGATCGCCCACCACCAGGAGATAGGGGACACGCTGTAACGTGTGCTCGCGAATTTTAAAGCTAATCTTCTCGTTTCTCAAGTCCGCGTTGACCCGGAAACCCTTTTCTTTCATGACCTTCTCCACTTGGGCGGCATAATCGGCCTGTTTCTCGGTGATAGTGAGCACCACGGCCTGGACCGGGGCCAGCCAGGGGGGGAAGAATCCGGCATAATTTTCGATGAGTATCCCGATAAAACGCTCCAGGGAGCCCAGGATGGCCCGGTGCAGCATCACCGGCACCCGCTTGCTGCTGTCCTCCGCCACATACTCGGCCCCCAGCCGCTCCGGCATGTTGAAGTCCACCTGAATGGTGCCGCACTGCCAGACCCGCCCCAGGCAGTCCTTGAGGGAGAACTCGATCTTGGGGCCGTAGAAGGCCCCCTCGCCCGGTTGAAGATCCCACGGCAAGCCTTTGTTATTCAATGCTTTCTCCAAGGCATGCTCCGACTTGTCCCAGCTCTCGTCGGATCCCACCCGCTTGGGCGGCCGGGTGGAGAGCTTGATGATCACCTCGTCGAAGCCGAAGTCGGCGTAGACCTGGTACAGCAGGTCGATGAAGGCCGAGACCTCGTCCTGGATCTGGTCCTCGGTGCAGAAGATATGGGCGTCGTCCTGGGTGAAGCCCCGCACCCGCATCAGGCCGTGGAGGGCTCCGCTGGGCTCGTTGCGGGTACAGGCGCCGAACTCCGCCATGCGCAGGGGCAGCTCGCGGTAGCTCTTGAGACCCTGGTTGAAGATCTGCACGTGGCAGGGGCAGTTCATGGGCTTGATGGCGTAGTCCCGGTTCTCCGAGTGGGTGGTGAACATCTCCTCGCCGAACTTCTCCCAGTGGCCGGACTTCTCCCACAGCACCCGCCCCACAACCTGGGGGGTGCGCACCTCCTGGTAGTCATGGGCCTTGAGGGCGCTGCGGATGTACTGTTCGACCTGCTGATAGATGGTCCAGCCGTGGTCGTGCCAGAACACCATGCCCGGCGCCTCTTCCTGGGTGTGGAACAGGTCGAGGTGCTTGCCGATCTTGCGATGGTCGCGTTTCTCCGCCTCTTCCAGGCGATACAGATAGGCGGCCAGGGCCTTCTTGTCTGTCCAGGCGGTGCCGTAGATGCGCTGCAGCATCTCGTTGCGGGAATCGCCGCGCCAATAGGCGCCCGCCACCTTCATGAGTTTAAAGGCCTTCAGCTTGCCGGTGGACGGAATATGGGGACCGCGGCACAGGTCGATGAATTCGCCCTGTTGATAGAGGGACAGTACCTCGTGGGCCGGAATGTCCTCGATGATGCGCGCCTTGTATTCTTCGCCCATTTTGCGGAAGAACGGGATGGCCTCCTCGCGCGACATCTCGGTGCGCGTGACTTGTAAATCCTTTGCCGCCAGTTCCTGCATGCGCTTTTCGATGGCGGCCACATCCTCCGGGGTAAAGGGACGCTTGAAGGCGAAGTCGTAATAGAAGCCGTCCTCGATCACCGGACCGATGGTGACTTGGGCCTCGGGGAACAACTGCTTCACCGCCTGGGCAAGCAAGTGGGCGCAGGAATGACGGAGGATCTCCAGCCCTTCCGGGTCACGCTCGGTGACGATGGCCAGACCGGCGTCGTCCTCGATGCGATAAGAAGTATCCACCAGCCTGCCGTCCACCTTGCCCGCCAGGGCGGCCTTGGCCAGACCGGGACCGATGGCGGCGGCAACCTCGTGCACGGTCACGGCTTGCTCGAAGCGGCGCTGGCTTCCGTCTGGGAGTGTAATGGTCGGCATTGTTGTTTTCCGCGGGTTCCAGGGTTCCAAATCAGGCGGACTAATAATACAAAAAAAGCACTGTGGTCACATCACAGCGCTTGATCCAAATCTTCACGCTATTCGGCCCGCCCTCACCCCATCCCTCTCCCGGAGGGAGAGGGGGAGTAAGTTTCGCTGCGCGAACTGGATAGATTTGGTAGGCGCGATTGGACTCGAACCAACGACCCCCACCATGTCAAGGTGGTGCTCTAACCAGCTGAGCTACGCGCCTGTCGAAGAAGCGGCGAAAGATACCATAAAGCCCCGCCGGGGAACAAGAAGTTAAGGAGTTCAGGGCGATCGAAAACCCATCACCCCGTCGCCCCAGCGCAAGCTGGAATCCAGGCCCTTAAAATGCCTGGGCCCAGTTTTCGCTGGAATGACGAATAAGAGGCCTTTCCCTCATCCCGTAGCGGGCAGCTTGAAACTGCTCTCCTGGAGGTGATGGATCTCGTCTCGCAGCCTGGCCGCCTCTTCGAACTCCAGATTACGGGCATGATCGTACATCTGCTGCTCGAGTTTCTTGATCTTCTGCGCCAGTTTGTCGGGAGGCAGCGCCGCATAAGCCAGGGTTTCCTCCGCCACCTTGGCGTAATGGCGAGCGGTGTCGGGGGCGCCGGGATGGGCGCCTTCCATGATGTCGTTCACCGCCTTCTGGATGCTGCGCGGCGTGATGCCGTGGGCCCGGTTATAGGCGACCTGCTTGTTGCGCCGCCGCTCGGTCTCGTCGATGGCGCGTTGCATGGAGCCGGTCACCTTGTCGGCGTACATGATGGCGGTGCCGTTGAGATTGCGCGCGGCGCGGCCGATGGTCTGGATCAAGGATCGGTCGGAGCGGAGGAAGCCTTCCTTGTCCGCGTCCAGGATGGCCACCAGGGACACCTCGGGGATGTCCAGACCTTCCCGCAGCAGATTGATCCCCACCAGCACGTCGAACTTGCCGAGACGCAGATCACGGAGGATCTCCACCCGCTCCACGGTATCGATATCGGAGTGCAGATAGCGGACCCGCACTCCATGTTCGGCCAGATACTCGGTAAGATCCTCTGCCATGCGCTTGGTGAGTGTGGTAACCAGCACCCGCTCCTCCCGCGCCACGCGCTTGTGTACTTCCGAGAGCAGGTCGTCCACCTGGGTCAGGGCGGGCCGCACCTCGATTGCAGGATCCACCAGACCAGTGGGCCGCACCACCTGCTCCACCACCTGTCCCGAGTGGGCGCGTTCATAGTCGGCGGGGGTGGCCGAGACATAGATGGTCTGAGGCTGGCGGCGTTCGAATTCCTCGAAGCGCAGCGGCCGGTTGTCCAGGGCCGAAGGCAGGCGGAAGCCGTATTCCACCAGGTTTTCCTTGCGTGAACGATCGCCCTTGTACATGGCGCCCAATTGCGGGATGGAGACATGGCTCTCGTCCACGATCAACATAGCGTCGTCGGGAAGATAATCGAACAGGGTGGCGGGTGGGTCGCCCGCGGCCCGCCCCGCCAGGTGGCGGGAATAATTCTCGATGCCTGGGCAGTGGCCCAGCTCCACCAGCATCTCCACGTCGAGGCGGGTGCGCTCCTCGAGGCGCTGCGCCTCCACCAGTTTATTCACGCTGCGCAGTTGCTCCAGACGTTCCTTGAGTTCGGCCTTGATGCGCTCCACCGCCTCCAGCACCCGGTCGCGGGGCGTGACGTAATGGCTCTTGGGATAGATG
>CAZOTG010000175.1:0-5263 GCA_964582585.1 uncultured Chromatiaceae bacterium
CCGTGGTGCAGGCGGTGCCGGGCGCCGCCGTGGACGATCATCTCGATGCCGATGCCGTGCAGCGCCTGGCGGCGGCCTTGAGTCCGGAGGACGTGCAGCTCTTTTATCAGATCGCTCTGGTGGGGCGGCGTGATTTGGCCATTGCGCCGTCGCCGCGTCTCGGCTTCGAAATGGCCTTGTTGCGGATGCTGGCCTTCCGCCCCGCGGCGGCACCGGGACAGGTCCGGACCCCGCCTTCCGCCGCCGCGCCGAAAACGGCGCGTCCCGCTCGCGCTGAGCGGACCGCCCCGCCGGCGGCGGCGAAATCCGAGTCCGCGGCCGCTCCGTCGCCCGCCGCGGTATCTCGCGAAACGGCGGACGACGAGCAGTGGCCTCAGTTGATAGCCCAATTGCCTCTGCAGGGCGTGGTGCGCGCCCTAGCCAATAATTGTGCCCTGATCCGACGCGAGGGAAATGTCCTGCATCTGGCCTTGGCCCCGGCCCATGCCTCGCTGCGCAACGCCAAGGTCGAGGAGCGCCTCCAAGAGGCCTTGAGCGCCCATCTGGGCGAAAAGGTAAAATTGCAGTTTTCGGTGACTCAACCAGCGGCGGAGACGCCGGCCGTCTTGCAGGAACGTCAGTCACAGGATCGGATGCGCGCCGCGCAGGAGGCCATCGCCCAGGACAGCCATGTGAAGACCTTGCAGGAGATGTTTGGCGCGCGGGTGGTGCCGGATTCCGTCCGGCCTTTGGATTGAACATTGAATTGTTTTTGAGGAGATCGTTATGAAGGGTGGACTCGGCAATATCATGAAACAGGCCCAGCGCATGCAGGAAACCATGCAAAAGGCCCAGCAGGAGTTGGCGGAAATGGAAGTGACCGGACAGGCCGGCGGCGGTCTGGTGAGCGTGGTCATGACCGGACGCCACGATGTCAAGCGGGTGAGCATCGACGACAGCCTCCTGAAAGAGGACAAGGAAATGCTGGAAGACCTGCTGGCCGCCGCGGTCAACGACGCCGTGCGCCAAGTGGAGAGCAATACTCAGGAAAAGATGGCCGGTCTGACATCGGGGATGGGCCTGCCCGGCGGCTTCAAGATGCCGTTTTAATGAATCTGCCTTGATGAATCATCTGGCGCGCGACAAATCGCTCATCACGCAGTTGGCGGAGGCCTTGCGCTGCCTGCCCGGCGTGGGACCGAAATCGGCGCAACGCATGACCTATCATCTCCTTCAGCATAACCGCGAGCGGGGCCGCCACCTGGCCGAGGTATTGCTGGCGGCGATGGAGCGGGTGGGACACTGCAAACTGTGCCGCACCTTGACGGAGCAGGAGGTCTGTCCCTTGTGCAGCAGCGCGCAGCGCGATCATGGCTTGCTGTGCGTGGTGGAATCGCCGGCCGACGTACAAGCCCTGGAGCAGTCCACCGGCTATCGTGGCCTGTATTTCGTGCTGATGGGCCATCTCTCGCCCCTGGACGGCATCGGTCCCGAGGAATTGGGTCTGGAGCAGTTGGCGGCGCGCCTGGACGGTGGCGGGATCGGCGAGGTGATCCTCGCCACCAATCCCACGGTGGAAGGCGAGGCCACCGCCCATTATATCGGCGAAATGGTCCACGCCCGCGGCATCAAGGCCAGCCGCATCGCCCACGGCGTGCCGCTGGGCGGCGAATTGGAATATATCGACGGCGGCACGCTGTCTCGCGCCTTTGCCGGTCGCAAATCGGTCTGATGTTTCCGGACCGGGGCAGGCTTATGCACGGGGAATGCTCCGATTTACGGGTTTTGTCATTTCGACCGAAGGGAGAAATCTTGTATCTCGCTGAATATATAAATGCCTGCAACAGAAGATTTCTCGCTCACGCTCGAAATGACACGTTAAACAGAGGTCCCTTGGATATAGCGCCAGCCATGGCAAGCAACCGAGGAAGTACCAGCGCATCATGATCACCGTCGGCACGGTATGGTTCGTATTGGCCACATATGCGTTGATGCTCGCTGCCTATTACTATTCCCGTTTCCGCTGGTTTCACGTGCCGGTGATGGCGACCATAGTGATCATCGACGTGTCGTTTCCCTTTTATCTGTACCTTACCCATGACTGGTACAAGCGCCTGATCGTGCATGAAGAGATATTTTCCTTTTTGATCTGGATGCACTTCGCCCTGGTGGTGACCCTTTATGCGCTTTACTTCCTTCAAATCCAAACGGCGCGTAAGATATTTGCCGGAGACAGTGAAATTCGCAGTGAACACCGCAATCAAGCCAACGCCATTCTCCTGGTGCGGGCCCTGGTGATCGCGACGGCCTTGATGTTGGTGGACCCGGAGTCCGTCAAGGCCGCGGTCTTGTATCCGGGATAGCGGCGCCTCCACAGAGAACGCGTTATGCAATTGACTCTATATACCGATTATTCGCTGCGGGTGCTTCTTTACCTGGGGCTGAATCGGCAGCATATGGCGACCATCACCGAGATCGCCGCGAGCTATGGGATTTCCCGCAACCATCTGGTGAAGGTGGTGCACAATCTCGCCACCCAGGGTTATATACGGACCACGCGCGGCCGGGGTGGGGGCCTGACCCTGGCACGGGCCCCGGTGGAGATCAATATCGGCGACGTGGTGCGCCACACCGAGGTGAATTTTCATCTGGTGGAATGTTTCGATCAGGAACATAACACCTGCCCTATTTCCGCCGCCTGTAATCTCAAGGCCGGCTTGTACGAGGCGCAGCGGGCGTTTATCGCGGTATTGGACCGTTATACCCTTGAGGATGTGCTGGTCAATCAGGAGTGGTTAAGGTCCGTGTTGCGAGTGCCGGAGCCCGAAAATTCCTGAGTTTAGGGTTTAAGGTTTCGGGTTTCGAGTTATAAAAACATTTCCACCATTAATCTTGTAGCGATTCCGCAATGCGGCGGTAGCTGTCGTAGCGTGCCGCGTCGATCACTCCCGTCGCCACTGCCTCTCGGACCGCGCAATCCGGTTCCGCCAGATGAAGACAGTCGGCGAAGCGACAGGACGGGGCGAAGCGCTGAAATTCCACGAAGCCTCGGGCGAGGTCCGCCGGGTCGGCATGCCACAGGCCGAAGTCCCTCACCCCCGGCGAATCGATGAGGCTGCCGCCATGGGGCAGGTGGTAGAGGGTGGTGAGCGTGGTGGTATGGCGGCCCGCTCCGCTGGCAGAGGACACCGCGCCGATGCGGATTTCCCGCTCGGGCAGCACGGCCTTCACCAGGGAGGATTTCCCGACGCCGGAAGGGCCGCTGAACACGCTGATGTGTCCGGTGAGCGTTGTCATCATCGCCTCGATGCCATGTCCTTGTTTGGCGCTGGTGAACAACACCGGGTAAGCGATGCGCCGGTATCCTTCCAGAAGCGGCGTCACTCGTTCCAGCTGCGCTTTGTCCAAAAGATCAATCTTGTTGATAACGATGACGGCTTGTAGTCGGCTGAGCTCCGCCGCAACCAGATAACGGTCGATCAGCGCGGTATCGATGAGCGCTTGCGAATCCGGCTGCGGCGCCGTCACCACCAGCAATTGATCGACGTTGGCGGCGATGGGTTTCAATGCGCCGCGGCTGTCGGGACGGACCAACAGGGTTTGGCGCGCCTGCAGGGCGACGACCACCCCTTCACCCGTGGCGGTGGTCTGCCACACTACCTTGTCCCCGCATACCAGGGAGTCGAGCTTTTTGCGGGCGGTGCAACGATGCAGCTCGCCGGCATCGTCTTCGATATCCAGGGTCTGCCCGTAATGGCTGATGATCAGACCATTGCGGCCCGGAAGGGAATCGGTGGGAGCCGTCTTGGCTGAACTGCTGCGCTGGTTTCTTGCATGCTGCGGGGGGGGACGTTTAGCCATGGGCTGCGCGCGGGACCGTTCAGGGTGCCGAGGTCGTTATCTGCTTGGCGGCCAAATGCGCTATCCGCACCGGCGCCGGCGGATGGGAATCGTGATAGGCCGAATAGAGGCTGTCCGGCGTCAATGTGGCGGCGTTTTCTTTATAGAGTTTGACCAGGGCCTCGATGAGATTGCGTGCATCGGTCTGACCGGCGGCGTAATCATCGGCCTCGAATTCATGTTTGCGCATCCAGTAAGACGACAGGGGCCTTACCAGGGCGGAGAAATACGGCATCACCATCAGGAACAACAAAAAGGCACCGGCATATGAGGTGTGGTGCAGGCCGAGCCCCGCATAAAACCATCCGGCATTGATCAGCATCCCCAGCAGGGCGAAGGCCGCCAGGCTGACTACGGCCATAAGCAACAGGCGCTTGCGCACATGGCCGTGCTTGAAGTGGCCGAGCTCATGGGCCAATACCGCCTCGATCTCGTCCGCTTGCAGGCTCTTGAGCAGGGTGTCGAAGAACACGATGCGCTTGTTGGTGCCGAATCCCGTGAAGTAGGCGTTGCCGTGTTGCGAACGCTTTGAGCCGTCCATGACGAAGATGCCGCCGCTGGCGAAACCGCAGCGTTGCAGCAGCCGCATGATCCGTTCCCGCAGCGCCTCGTCCTCCAGGGGAGTGAAGCGGTTGAACAGCGGCGCGATCCAGGTCGGATACAGCCACATCATGGCGGAGGTGAATGCCATCCAGGTCAGCCAGCCGTACAGCCACCACCACCCGCCGGCGTGGATCACCAGCCACAGCAACAGGGCGATGAGCGGGGCGCCCAGGATGAGGAACACTGCGCCCTGTTTGAGTGTGTCGGCGAGATAGAGCCCCATGGAGCTGCGGTTGAAACCATAGCGGGCTTCGATGACGAAGGTGCGATAGACGTCCAGCGGTATATCGAACAGGCTCATGATCAAGAAGGCGCTGACCATCAGGCCGGTGCCCGCGGCGACTTCTCCCCAGCCGGAGCCCGCCCACAGACCCGCGAGCAGATTCAAGCCGCCGCCCAGGGTCCAGGCCAATACCAGCAGCGCACCGATGACGGTATCGATCTGTTCCAGCCGCATCTTGGCCGCGGTGTAATCGGCGGCCTTTTGGTGGACCGCAAGGCTGATTTGATCGCGGAAGGCCTCCGGCACTTGCTGGCGATAGCGCAGTGCGTTATCGCGCTGACGTTGCGCCAACCACAGCAGGACGGCGCTTGTGGCCAGAACGAAGGCCAGGAAAATGAGGGTAAAGCCGTTCATAATGTGATGGGGTCAGTCGCTATAGGGAAAGGTTTTTTAACAATCGCCAAGATGCTCGTGAATTGGAAGGAACTGCAATGAGTCAAGAACCGCTCAACTTTATTTGGATCGATTTGGAGATGACAGGTCTCGATACCAACAGGG
>CAZOTG010000176.1:0-5207 GCA_964582585.1 uncultured Chromatiaceae bacterium
TGCGCCAACGAATGTCCGCTTTCAGTCGATTTATGGTCGCGATTGGGGGTAAAGCGGACATGGCGGAAAGACGTTGCAATGTCCGCTAATGACCCATCAGCGACATTGACCCTGCCTCACTGAGCAATTGCACAAAGTCCGTCTGGGCCCCTTCCAGGGCGCCCGTCTGAGCCGATACGATGCCTTGTCCTGAGCCTCGGGGAGGCAATGAGACGTCACTCCAAAACAGGCGGCGGGCCAGTTAAGACGCGATCCCGCAACACGGTGAAGCCAAAGCGCCGCAACGCGCCAATGACCGCGCGCCGTCGCAAATCTTCCGCCGCCGATGCAAATGAAAAGATTGCGCTGCTTGAACGCAGGCTTAACGAGGCACTGGAGCAACAGACCGCGACATCCGAGGTGCTGCGAGTCATTAGCTCTTCGCCGGGCGAGCTTGAGCCCGTGTTCCAGGCCATCCTAGCGAACGCAGTGCGCATCTGTGAGGCAAAATTTGGCGTGTTGTTCCGCTATGATGGCCGTGGCGCATTCCAGGCGGTGGCTTGGCTTGGCGCATCGCCAGACCTTGTCGCATTCCTAAAACGCCGCGGCTCATGCCCAGCCCCGGTTGGGACCCCCCTCGATCGCCTTTTGCAGACAAGAAAGGTGGTCGAGGCCGCTGATGAGAGTGCAGAGGCAACCCCCGGTGCGACAGCGAGACTTGACGGCGCGCGGTCCCTCATCGCTGTGCCCATGCTCAAGGATAACGACTTGGTCGGGGCCATCATCATCTACCGTCAAGAGGTACGGCCATTTATCGAAAAGCAGATAGAGCTAGTAAAGAATTTTGCTGCCCAGGCCGTCATTGCCATTGAGAATACGCGGCTGCTCAACGAGCTGCGCCAGCGCACCGACGATCTCTCCGAGGCGCTGGAGCAGCAGACGGCAACCTCCGAGGTGCTGGGGGTCATCTCAAGCTCGCCGGGTGAACTCAGACCCGTGTTCGAGGCGATGCTGGAGAACGCCACCCGAATCTGCGAGGCCAAGTTCGGCAATTTGATGCTGTGGGAGGGAGACGGCTTCCGTGCCGTCGCGGTGCACGGCGAGGCGGCCTTCGCCGAACGGCGGCGCCAACAGCCGAAAATTGCCATCCATCCGGGCCTGCCGCTCACCCGCCTCGCAGCAACAAAGGCGGTCGTACATATCCCCGACTTCAGATTGGAGCGGGTCTACATCGAACGTCTTCACGCCCACACCGTGGAGCTAGTCGAGATTGGCGGTGCACGGACATTATTGGCTGTTCCAATGCTCAAGGACGATGAGCTTGTAGGTGCCATCATTCTCTACCGCACGGAGGTCCGACAATTCACGAACAAACAGATCGAGCTGGTGACGAATTTTGCGCACCAAGCCGTCATCGCCATCGAGAACGCGCGGCTGCTCAATGAGCTGCGCGAATCGCTTGAACAACAGACCGCGACCTCGGACGTGCTCAAAGTCATCGCCAGCTCGACAGGTGAGCTCGAACTGGTGTTCGACGCCATGCTCGAGAATGCCGTGCGCATTTGCGAAGCCAAGTTCGGCAACCTTTGGCTCTACGAGGACGATTGCTTCCGAATTGTTGGATTCTACGGCCCGCAGTCGACCGAATATCGTGATCGCCTGAAAGAATTGGGCACGTACCGGCCGGGCGAAGGCACCGGCCTTGCCAGACTGGTGAAAGAAAAGCGCGTGGTTCAAATCGAAGACCTCTCGGCCGGCCGCAGCCGCGATCCATTGCGCGTTGCGAGCGTCGAAATTGGCGGGACGCGCACATTGCTGGCCGTACCGATGCTCAAGGACGGCAAATTGATCGGCTCCCTCGCGATCTATCGCCAAGAGGTGCGGCCGTTCACCGACAAACAGATTGAACTAGTTAAGAACTTTGCCACGCAAGCCGTCGTCGCCATAGAGAACACGCGGCTGCTCAATGAGCTACGTCAGCGCACCGATGATCTAACCGAATCGCTGGAGCAGCAAACCGCGACCGCCGAGGTCCTGAAGGTCATCAGTTCGTCGCCCGGCGATTTAGAGCCGGTGTTCGAGGCTATGCTGCAAAATTCGGTCGGGATCTGCGAGGCCGGATTTGGCCAAATGTTTCTACGCGAGGGCGGTGATGTTCGCTTAGTGGCGACTGTCGGCGTACCAACGGCCCTTGTCGAGTTCGACACGCAGCGCGGCGCTTTTCAGCCATCAGCTGGCGGCGGCCTAGATCAAGTCATACGCACAAAACAAGTGGCACATATCGCTGATTTAGCCGCAGAACACGCCTCATATCCACCAGCTAGACTGGGCGGCGCGCGGTCATATATCGCCGTGCCGATGCTCAGGGAAGGAGAACTGGTTGGCGCGATCGCCATCTACCGGCAAGAAGTTCGTCCCTTCACCGACAAACAAATCGCGCTAGTCCAGAACTTCGCCACTCAGGCCGTCATCGCTATCGAGAACGCGCGGCTGCTCAATGAGCTGCGCGAAGCCTTGGAACGGCAGACCGCAACGTCGCAAGTCCTACAAGTCATTTCAAGCTCGCCTGGCGAGCTTGAGCCTGTGTTCCAGGCGATGCTGGAAAACGCGACGCGTATCTGCGCGGCTACTTTTGGAAACTTATTACTGTACGAAGGCGATGCGTTTCGAAGGGTTGCAATGCATAACGCGCCGCAGGCCATGGTTGACGAACACGAACGCAACCAAATCATACCTCGTCGCTCTGCGCCTGCTCTTAATCGCCTTGCTCGCACGAGACAGGTTATCCACATCGCCGATGTTGCTTCGGAAATTCCGCACGAGCCGATCGTCAAATTCGCAGGTGCTCGAAGCTTTCTAATTGTACCGATGCTTAAGGAAAGTGAACTGATCGGAGCAATCGGTATATACCGTCAGGAGGTGCGGCCATTTACCGACAAGCAGATCGATCTGGTGCAGAGCTTCGCCGCACAAGCCGTTATAGCCATCGAGAACGCACGGTTGCTAAACGAGTTGCGTCAGCGCACTGACGATTTGAGTCAATCGCTAGAAGACCTGCGCACCACGCAGGACCGCCTAGTGCAGACCGAGAAGCTCGCTTCGCTCGGTCAGTTGACCGCCGGCATCGCCCACGAGATCAAGAACCCGCTCAATTTTGTCAACAATTTCTCGGGTGTCTCAGTTGAGATGATTGATGAATTGCAGGACGCCTTTCGGGGCGTGCCGCTCAACGACAAATTGCGCGCGGAGATTATCGAGCTCATAGACACGCTGCGAAGCAACCTCGACAAGGTCATTCAGCACGGCAAGCGTGCAGACGCGATCGTCAAGAACATGCTGTTGCATTCGCGGCAGGGCTCCGGAGAGCACCGGCCGGTGGACATCAATGCCCTGGTCGAGGAGAGCCTCAATCTCGCCTACCATGGCGCGCGAGCCGAGAAGCAGGGCTTCAATATCACCCTGGAGAGGTCTCTTGATCCGTCCGCTGGCGAAGTTGATGTCTTCCCGCAGGACATTACCCGGGTGCTGCTCAACCTGATCTCCAACGGGTTTTATGCCGCTACCAAGCGTAAAGCCCAGGCGGATGGGGCCGACTATGAGCCAACCCTGATGGCTGCCACCAGGAACCTGGGCGACAGCGTGGAAATCAGGATCCGTGACAACGGCACCGGTATCCCGCCCGAGGTGAAGGAAAAGATGTTCAATCCCTTCTTTACGACCAAGCCGGCGGGAGAGGGCACCGGGCTTGGCCTGTCCATCAGCCACGACATCATCGTCAAGCAGCATGGCGGGTCTATCGAGGTCGACACCCAGCCTGGCGAGTTCACCGAGATCAAAATCACCCTGCCACGTTCAGGTGTGTTTGCGACCTAGCCAGCGGCGCACGCTTAATGGTTATGTTTGCTTTTGGCACATCGCGTCATTTCGCTGCGCTGCAAGATTCGGTCGCTATTGGAGTAACAGCGGACATTGGCCGGAACTGGCGCGAGTTGGCTCGGTCGCGAATAACCCAAAAGCGACATTCGACACTGGTAACACGGGGTCCAATAGAGAGTAGCGTGTATATAGGGCCGGGCGGTGACCCAGCACGCCCAGGCCGAGGGGTTGACATGCGTCAAGGCTGTCATGCGGCAGATCCTGCAAGCTGCCAATGGAAATCGGCCGCAGGTGAAAAATGGCATGGGAGACTATCCGCAAGCGCCCTGAGGATTATGCCAGCGCCAACCTTAGCGATTACGACGACGGCGCCAAAACGTTCTCGTGGACGCAGGCGCGTGCCCTGCTTGACGGCCTTCCCGGCGGCGGCCTCAACATCACCCATGAAGCGATCGACCGCCAA
Organism: uncultured Chromatiaceae bacterium; assembly: GCA_964582585.1. Classification (GTDB taxonomy): domain Bacteria; phylum Pseudomonadota; class Gammaproteobacteria; order DRLM01; family DRLM01; genus JARRQJ01. The sequence continues at coordinate 4,319 of CAZOTG010000176.1, forward strand.
GTGAAAGCCGGGCAGGGCGGCAAGCTCGCCCTGCGCTGGATCGGGCGCGACGACAGCATCCGCGATTTCAGCTATGCCGCGCTCGGCGCGGCGGGGAACCGTTTCGCCAATGTGCTGGCGCAGCGCGGGGTCGGCAAGGGCGACCGGGTCTATTCGCTGCTCGGCCGGGTGCCTGAGCTCTACATTGCCGCGCTCGGCACGTTGAAGAACGGCAGCGTCTTCTCGCCGCTGTTTTCGGCTTTCGGCCCGGAGCCGATCAAGTCGCGCATGACGATCGGCGAGGCGAGTGCGCTGCTTACCACCGAAGCGTTTTATCGCCGCAAGGTCGAACCCTGGCGCAAGGACCTTGCGAGCCTCGATCATGTCTTCCTGCTTGATTGCTCGGCCAATCCGCCGCCGAACACGATCGATCTCACCGCCGCCCTAGCGCAAGCTTCCGATAACTTCGAGACCGTCGCGACCAAGCCGGAAGATATGGCGCTGCTGCACTTCACCAGCGGCACCACAGGGAAGCCGAAGGGCGCGGTTCACGTGCACGAGGCCGTGGTCGCGCACAACATTACCGGGCGCCTCGCGCTCGACCTGCATCCCGACGACATTTTCTGGTGCACCGCCGATCCGGGATGGGTCACGGGCACGTCCTATGGCATCATCTCGCCGCTGACCAACGGCGCCACCATGATCGTCGACCAAGCCGAGTTCGATGCCGAGCGCTGGTATCGCATCCTGCAGAACCAGAAGGTCACGGTCTGGTACACGGCGCCGACGGCGGTACGCATGCTGATGAAAGCCGGCGCCGATTTTGCCAAGAAATTCGATCTGCCGAACCTGCGCCTGATGGCGAGCGTCGGCGAGCCGCTCAATCCGGAGGCCGTGGTGTGGGGCGTCG
>CAZOTG010000177.1:0-5204 GCA_964582585.1 uncultured Chromatiaceae bacterium
CGCGAGGCGGGCAACCTCATCATGAAGGGCCCGAAGGACGGTTTCGATGCGCGTTCCGATGAACTCTCCAACGACATGAATACGCTTATCGATTTATTGAATAACGCTCTCGACACCGCCACTGAGGGATTGAACGAAGAGGAGGCATCGACGCGTTTCATGATAGTGGGGATCAGCATCCTGCTGCTGATAATCATAGCGGCCACCTTTCTGGTCCTGTTCTCCAAGGTCATTCCCCCGCTCAACGAGTTGCTCCTTTCCTTGAAAGACATGAACACCGGCAGCGGCGATCTCACCCGCCGCCTGCCGCACCAGGGCAATGACGAAGTAGGGAAGATCGTCGGGGAGTTCAATCGCTTCGTAGGCCAATTGCAGGCCATCATCGTAGATGTAGTGCGCTCCAGCACCCAGCTGAATAAAACAGCGGAGGGTCTGTTGGATGTGGTCAGCGATGCCGAGAAGGGGATGATTAAGCAGCAGGACGAGACCGTGCACGTGGCAACGGCCATGAACGAGATGTCGAACACCGTGCAGGAGATCGCGCGAAATGCCTCGCAGGCGGCGGAGGCCGCCGAACAGGCCGACAAGGAGGCCCTGCAAAGCAAGCAAGTGGTGAGTCAGACCAAGCAGGCCATCAGCGCCTTGGCGGACGAGGTGGAAAAGGCCACCCAGGTCATTCATCAATTGGAGATGGAGAGCGACAACATCGGTACGATTCTGGATGTCATCCGGGATGTCGCCGACCAGACCAATCTCCTGGCGCTCAATGCCGCCATCGAAGCGGCGCGGGCCGGCGAGCAAGGTCGCGGCTTTGCCGTGGTCGCCGACGAGGTGCGTTCCCTGGCCAGTCGTACCCAGGACTCCACGCAGCAGATCAAGGAAATGATCGAGAGGCTGCAGTCGGGCGCCAACAATGCCGTGCAAGTGATGGAATCCGGTCGCACTCAGGCGCAAGAGAATGTGCAGCAAGCCATGCAGGCGGAAGAGTCCTTGGAAGTGATCACCAAGGCCGTCGGTACCATCAACGATATGAATATGCAGATCGCCAGTGCCGCGGAGGAACAGAGCTCGGTGAGCGAGGAGATCAACCGCAACATCCACAATATCAGCCAGGTCACCGAGCAGACTTCACGGGGCGTACAACAAAGCACGGAACTGTGCGGCGAGGTGTCAGAAGAATCGAATCAGTTGCAAACCTTGATGAAGAAGTTTCGGGTTTGATGGCGGGCAACTAGGCCGATCAATTTAACCGGATAGAAATCAATAAGGCCGTCCGTCATTGTGGGTCAAGGCCCACGCCCCGCCCGGCAGTTGCGTAGCCTTGAGATCATCGTTCGGGTAGTCAACCTCATCCCCCGCCGTCTTATCCCCCACTTCTATGTACACCACCGGCGCCGTCGAGCGATTCGCGAGTTGATGGGCCACGCCCGTTCCCGCCTTGAAGCCGATGCAGTCGCCGGGCTGCAAGGTGAATTCCTGTTCGCCCAATACCAGCGTCGGCGTGCCTTGCAGGATGTAGACGAATTCATCCTGTCTCAAATGATGGTGGAACAGCGCCGAAATGGAGCCAGGGGAGAGGTGGGTTAAATTGACCCCGAAGTTAGTGAGGCCGAAATGCTCGCCCAGTTTGCGTTTTGTCCTGCCTTCCACTAGCGCCGCGAAGGGCGGCGGATAAACCGTTTTCTTATCCGATGCGGGAATCGATTCCGCGGGGAGCGGGATTGGGCGCATTATTGCCTACTCCTTGTTGACGGCTGATATTAATAGGCAGGCTTCGAAATTTGACTGTGGGCAAAGCGCAAGCCGAATGACAATATCCGGCTATATTAGCAAAAAGCGCCATTATTCATATCGAGTCCGTGGTCTGTCCCCCTATTATTCTACTATTATTTTTCGTCTATATGCACGCTTCCCGTCATGCCGTGCCAGCGGCACATATAATCATAATCTCCGGAATGGGTCACGATGATCGAGACACTCTCGGTGGGTCTTAATTGATAACGCAGGTGCGGGTCCTCGGTGCTCGTAGGATTCCTGGCAAAGAAAATTTCATGCCGAACCCCGTCATAATTGACCCATCTGATGCGATCACCGACATGCGCATGGATTCTCTGCGGCGAAAAAGCTATACCGCTAATTACTATTCGTATTTCTTGTGCTTCGGCTGCGGAAGGGGCGCTCGACGACCCCATCAGCAATAATACGATACATTCCATCAATACAATCGATCGCATACCAAGTATTCCAACGTTACCACTACTTATTATTACGGCCGCATGCATTAAGTCTTGATGAATAACGTTGAAATATATGGCATGATCGCTGGAAACGTCTTGTCGATTATCTAACAATAGCGCGACAATGAACTCATCCAAACCCGTTTTAATTCTGCAATTGCGGCCCGAAGACGATACCTCGGACAGCGAATTCGAGGCGTTTCTGAAGTACGGCCGACTGGATGAGGCCGATACACGCCGTATCCGCATCGAAAAGACCGGGATACCCGAGCTGTCGCTGGAAGATTACGCGGCGGTTATCGTCGGCGGCAGCCCTTTCGATATCAGCACGCCGCAGGAGCGGAAGAGCGCTATCCAGGTGCGGATCGAGTCCGACTTCCGGCGCCTGCTCGATGAGATCGTCGCGCGCGATTTCCCGTTTCTCGGCGCCTGCTCCGGTTGCGGCCTGCTCGGCTCGTACCTGGATACGCCGATTTCGACTCGCTATGCCGAGCCGGTGGGCGGCGCCCGGGTGACGCTGACCGATGACGGCAGACGTGATCCTCTGCTTGCCGGATTTCCCGAGCAAATCGACGTGCTCTGCGGTCATAAGGAGGCCTGTGACGAACTGCCGGCGGGTGCCGCCCTGCTATTGACCGGCCAGGCCTGTCCGGTGCAAATGTTTCGTGTCGGTAAAAATGTCTATGCGACCCAGTTCCATCCCGAGGGCGACAGCGAGGGTTTCGCCGTGCGCATCCAGGCCTACAAGCATCACGGCTATTTCCCGCCTGAAGAGTCCGAGACCCTGATCGCCGCGGTTAACCGCGAGGATACGCCCTATGGGCGTGAGATCTTGCGCCGCTTTGTTGAGCGCTATAGCGTGTGATTGAGAAGGGGGGCGACTTAGGGATGTCCCCTGTAGCCATTAACCGGATGACGTTGATTTCTTTTCGCTCTCGAGGATGGCTTCCAGCCTGGCTTTGTATTTCTCATAAATCTTATAAATTTTGTCATCGATAGGCTCTGCTTCACCTTTAACGCGGAGAATGGTTTTTTGGGTCGAAAATACCAACTCGTACCCTTGCAAAATCTCGATGAGTTCATCTTTTGTCAGCGACATGGTTAATGCATCATTATTCATGATAAATAGCCACCAAATTAGGAGATAATGGCATACAGGCTTTGAGCGGCCCGGTTATTAGGTAATGCTAATGGACCATTTTCGTATTGGCAAGCCCTCTAATTGAGGAGAATACCTCCCGGCCCGGGCCTTGAACATCACCAAACGTTGTACTTATTCTTTGCTTCAGTGATGACCCGTGTCGCGAGCGGCTGGCAAAAAGTGCCTGGCCTACAGAGGGCATTTGGGGGTCCGGCTACAGCGGGGTAACCTCTACAGGTGAGATTTGCATGTGACCAATTACATCCGCTCTGGTCCATGCTAACAAGCGGTACAATTGATTTGAATCGGCATTCGACGCAAGACTCATAACCAACCAGTTCTTGGTTCATCTTTTCAAGCAGTTTGTCCATTTTGATGAGCTGTCTAGCCATCTGGACTCTCCCTTTGACAGGGTTACATTCGGGCGGGCGCTTGTTTATTGAATATACGCCTATTCGGTCTTGAGGCGCAAAAGTTGTCCTTGGCTTAACTAATCATTTCAATCAATTATTACTTGCGCACTTGAGTCCTTTTGCTACCACTTGCAGCACGACCAAAAGGGGTCGACGACAACTGAAAATACGAATAATTCTCCTTTGTCCCCTACTACTTTGACCTGGCTGCGGCAAGGACAAAACGCAAGACCTGACCCTCCATCGTGACCCTCCATCGAATCTGCAAGACCTGACCCTCCATCGAATCCGATCAACTGGTATTCGGACGCAAGGCCTTGTTTTGTGGTTACTATTACGGGGGCGGCTAAACCTTTGCGGGATGCAGCCGAAATTATATTTAAATCATAGATCTGTGGATTCCACTCTGGACTGGGCAATATGAAGATTATTGTCGCCCCCGTTGACTTGAAAAAAGGCATGTACGTGTCCGAGCTGGACCGTCCGTGGATCCAGACACCGTTCCTGTTCCAGGGTTTCCGCATTACCAACAGCGACGAAATCAAACAGATCAGCGATCTCTGCGACTTCGTCTTCGTCGATACCGAGAAGAGCACCGTTCCGGTACCGGAACAGCGTGCCGTCAAAGACCGGGACGCAGTCCGGGATACAGAGCAGGTGACCGCCCGGATCATCAAGCTCGCCGAGCCGTACCGTAACACCTTAGAAGACGAGTATCCCCTTGCCTTGGGTATTTACCAGCAAGCGCAGGACATGCTCGGCGCGCTGTTCAATGACGCGCGCATGGGAAAGAGTCTGGATGTTGAAGAAACCTGCCGCGTGGTCAATCGGATGGTCGACAGTATCCTGCGTAATCCCGACGCGCTGGTGTTGCTCGATTCCCTGAGCAAAAAAAATGATGCATTGGTTGCGCACGCCATTACGGTATGTACACTGTCCCTTTCCTTCGGCCGTTACATAGGTCTCGACAAGGCTACGCTCGTGGACCTGGGTATGGGTGCCCTTATCCATGATATCGGCGAGACCAAGCTCCCGAACAGGCTGCTGACTGACAACGACGATCTCTCTGATGAAGATCGCGCATTGTTGCAGACTCATACCCGCATCGGCACGATGATCGTGAAGAAGCTCGCGGGAACAACCGAGCGGGTGCTTGCGATCGTCCGCGATCATCACGAACGCGCGGACGGCAGCGGATATCCCGGAAAAATCGTAAATTCAAGACTGGACATCTGCACCAGAATCGTATCGATCGTCGATACCTATGACAGCATAACCAGCGGTGCCCATGGCCGGAAAATAATACCCCTTGACGTGGCGCTCAAGCATATCTACTCATGGAGAGAGGACCTGTTCGATTCACTGCTTGTCGAGAAATTCATACAATGCATCGGAATCTATCCGATAGGCAGC
>CAZOTG010000178.1:0-5203 GCA_964582585.1 uncultured Chromatiaceae bacterium
CCCTTCACGTGCGGTGAAGGTCTCGTTATAGACGGAATCGAGGCCGTCTCCTGACTTCAATGCCACGGTATGCCTGCCGGGCGTCACCGCGACCCCCAGAGGCAAAGTGCCCTTTTTCACTCCGTCGACGAGCACCACCATATCCCGGTAATTCTGGGAATAGTCATAAAGCACCGGCTTGCCGGATCGCTCCACCTGGCCCGCCAGGATGATGGGATCCTCGCCGGTAATCACCGACTCAATGGAGGGTCGCTGCTCGCCCTTGGTGATGTAATACGTCTGCTGTTTGGCATAGTCGTGGGCCTCGGTAACGGTCACCGCCCCATCGCCGTTGCTGTCGCTCTTCTTGATGCCTTCGATCAGGAAGTGGGTGTAGACGTCATTCTGCAGACTGGCGTCCTCGCGCGCGGCCTCGCCCCAGGCGCTGGCGGCCAGGACGATGGTCGCCTCACTGACATCTTCCAGTGGCTTCACAAAAAACGGCGCCTTGAGCCCCCGGAGCTCCTTTAACATCTCGCCGCTCAATTGCGATTTACCCTTGCCGCTGTGGCAGGAGGCCAGCACCAATACCTTCTTTTGCGACTTCAGACCGCTCAGATCCTTTTTCAACTCGGCCACATCGATCGCCGTTTCGGGGATGCGGTCAAAACGGGTGTCTCGCGCCACCAGATATTGATGCAGGCTGCCGTCCACGGTGCGCGCCAATGTCCCATGGGTCGAGATATAAAACAGGATGGTATCGTCGGGAGAAGTATTCTGGCGATACAGTTTGCGGAGGGTCGCCAGAATACCCCCTCTGGTCGTCTCCTCGGGATCGGTCAGGGCGATGACTTGATCGAAATGCCCGTAGCGCGTGTCGTTCAGCACCGCGGCCAGATCATGAGCGTCCTTAACCGCGTACCTCAGGGTGGTCCATTTATCATCATCGAAGTGATTGATGCCGACTACGACGGCAATACGCTTGGGCTTGCTGAATACCGATTTCACCGCCTTTACCTGCGTAGCGGATAATTGCGGTGAAGCGGCGCCTTTTGCGGTCTGGCCGGCGATCGAACAACCGGCAAGCATAATGCCGCAGCCAACGACGCAAGCCAGGAATCCCAGTCTACGCAGCGACATCGAAGTAGACTACGTCAACGACAATGTCCTTATTGATGGAATCAATGGCCGCATCATCCACGGCCCCGGTTCGGGCGTCCACGGCTTGTTGAATCGTGAAAATCACGCTATCCAGACCGTCGATCGGCTGTGAGGATCGGACGCCCACGACGGTATATCTGCCCTTGACCTCCGCCAGCGACAATCCGTTCATGTTTTCGCCGTCGAACAGATCGTAGGAGCCGGCGGCCAGTATGCGTGATTGGCTCGATTCATCCGGCGAGAGAAGCGTGGCCGGTTTGCCGTCTTCATAGCCGAAAATATAGACATAACTGTCCGTCGAAAGATCGTAGTGCAGGAACAATCGATCGGAGGCATTGACCCGTTCACCCAATTCCCCGCGACTGACTGTGAAGTCATCGCCCTCCTCCAGCCCGCGACCGATAGCGAATTGCAGATTGAAGGCGACATTCTTGGCGGCCGGGCCCTTCTCAAATTGTATGTGACGCAAGCCGTCAGAAGGAATCGACTTTATTTCATTCATCCCCTGAAACTGAGTCGCAATACCGACCACGACCAACAGCATGGCCGCAACCCCGCCCGCCCAGAGGGGCGCAGGGAATTTCCCGCCAAATAGCGCAGTCAAAAAACCCTGCCTCGCCGGTCGCCTCGATTCGGACTTGGCGGCAGACGCATGGATTGAATCGTCGATTATCGATTCTACGCGGGATTGCGCGGCCTGTTTCGCGGCCTTTTGCTTTTGATTGTAGATTTCCCTAAAACGCAGCTCTTCATCGTCCGTCATGCGTTCGAATATATATTCGCAATCGGGACAATCGATCTTGAGATGATCGAAGATTAAAGCCTTCTCATCCTTGCTCAGGCGACCTTCGAGTAATAGAGACCAACGCTCTTCTGTAAGAATGCTACAAGTCATGACGAGGAACCGCGTTACTTTAAAATTTCACGAACGATCCGTCGTCTAAATTTTACACGAAAACGATTAAGGCGGGTGGTAATCGCTGTTTGGGTGAGGCCCTGAATTTCAGCGATATCCGGTATCCTTTTACCTTCAATATAAAAGAGCTTGATAGTCTCTCGCAGCTCGGGATTCTTGATGCTTTTTATGATGTCCTCTACCAGCTGCAGCTCGGCCTCAGTCCATTGTTGTTCGTTCTTGGAAGCCATACGCCCAACGACCTCATAATCGCCCAGCATCTTAATTAGACGCATTTGCTGCCTTGCGTGGGCAATACATTTATTCTTAGCGATACCGAGAACCCAATAAAAAAAACTTTTGTGCTCTTTCAGCTGGGGTAAATGATCGTATGCACTGATGAATGCTTCCTGGCAGAGATCAAAGGCCTGGGCTTGGTCGCCACGCGTCATCTTTACGCATACAGACAGGATCTGTTTTTGATATCTGCGGAAAAGCCGGTCGAATGCGCGACTGTCTCCCTCGAGGGAAGATCTGACTAGGCTTTCGTCAGAGGCATACGCGTATAAAGATAAGATGTCCCGATCAGAGACTTTGTCACATCTTTTAATAATCTGACCCGAATCCTGCATCATAGAATCTCTACGTACTTGGACTTAGACCCGCTGGCTAATCAGGCATAAAAAAGCCAATAACAAGGCGCAGTGCCCTTGTAATGTGCACGTCCAATGTACTTGTAAGGATCCGATGTGTCGGCTAGACAGGGGGGAATTGGTTATAGCCTAAATCGGCGGATTATTTTAACTCAGATCCCAGCCTAGGGCTACTTTTTACACTATTACGAAAATAAAATCAATCGATTATCTCGATGACGCCATGGAGAGAATGAGGAGTTGAGCCGGTTCTTACAAGATAATTACATAATGGATGGCGCAAGATTTTCAACCACGGCGGGGAACGCGACCCACCTCTGGCCGGGCATACAAGGTGGCCTGTTCACCCAGGTCCTCGCCGTCTACGACCATGACCAGGATTCTTCGGATAAGCTCAAGGCTGAAGCTGGCCGCACGCTGTCATCGGGCGCTGAATTTCGGGGGCACCTCCGTCTCCACGACGGCGCACTCCACCGCCGTCACCTCCGCCCGTGGCGGCCCCTCCCACAGCCATCCACATAAGGCGGTTATCGCCGCCCGGTCGCCACAAGCCAGGACCTCAACGCGGCCATCCGGTAAATTGCGCGCATAACCGGTCACTCCCAGTTCTTCGGCCTTACGCTGCGTGGACGCGCGGTAAAATACGCCCTGCACCAGGCCGGATACCAGACATCGCCTGCATTCCATGATGTCGCCGCTCACAACCGCCTCTCACTCCCGGCTTCGCTCTCTTGTTTCGTTCTCTCCACAGGAGAGGAACCGGGAAATTGTGCCAAAAATAACGGCTCCACTTCAGCATGGTTCTTCTGAAGCGTCGTTACGCTACAATAGCGCATCTTTGCATCCGCGGCGTGTATACCATCTAGTAGAGACGAGGATTCCATGACGACAACCACCCGCAAGGAAAAAGACAGTCTAGGCGAATATGCCGTTCCGAAAGAGGCCTGGTACGGCATCCAGACCGCACGGGCCGTCGCCAACTTCCCCATCAGCGGCCGGTGTCCCGACCGGGATTTCGTCATGGCCCATGTACGCATCAAGCGCGCGGCGGCCGTGGCCAATCACCAAGGCGGCGCGTTGGATGAAAAGCTGTGCAACGCCATCGTGGCGGCCTGCGACCGCATTCTCGCCGGGGAATACCTGGAGCAATTCGTAGTAGACCGCTTTCAGGCCGGGGCCGGCACCAGCCACAACATGAACAGCAACGAGGTGATCGCCAACCTCGCCAACGTCGCCTTGGGCGGCGAACGCGGCGTCTACAAGCCGGTGAACCCCAACGACCATGTCAACATGGGGCAGAGCACCAACGACACCATCCCCACCGCCATCCGCCTCGCCGCCTTGGCCAAGCTGCCGCGGCTGATCGCGGCGGTGGAGGCCATGGCCGCGGAATACGCCCGCATCGGCGAACAGGAACGGGATACCGTAAAGAGCGGCCGCACCCATTTGCAGGATGCGGTGCCCACTACGCTGGGTCGCGAGTTCAGCGCCTACGCCTTCACGCTGCAACGCGGCGCGCAACGCCTGAAGGCCGCCCGCGATCCGCTCTGCGAGATCGGCCTGGGTGGCAGCGCCGCCGGCACCGGTCTCAATACCGCGCCCAATTACGCCGCCTTGGCGGCGCAGGAATTGGCGCGGCTCAGCGGAGAAGCCATCCGCCCCGCAGCCGATCTCGCGGCGCAGATGCAGTCCATGGCCGACGTCCAGCAGTTGTCGTCGACCATCCGCGACCTCGCCCTGGAACTCACCCGCATCAGCAACGACATGCGCCTGCTGGCCTCGGGACCGCGCACCGGGATCGGCGAGATTCTGCTGCCGCCGGTGCAACCGGGCTCCAGCATCATGCCCGGCAAGGTCAATCCGGTGATGTTCGAGATGCTCAACCAGGTGTGTTACCAGGTGCTGGGCCAGGACGCCGCCGTGGCAGCCATGACTCAGGCGGGACAACTGGAATTGAACGTAATGATGCCCGCATTGGGTTCGGCCCTGTTCGACGCCATGGAGTGGTTGACCAACGCCATCGACGCCGCCACCCAACGCAACCTCAAAGGCCTCAAGGTGGATCGCGAGCGCTGTAAGGCATTCCTCCATACCAGCGTGGCACTCGCTACCCTGCTCAACACCCACATCGGTTACGCCGCGGCGGCGGAGATCGCCAAGGAATCGGAGAAAACGCAACGGCCGGTGCGCGACATCGTGGCCGAGCGTGGCCTGATGAGCGGAGAAGAATTCGATGCCTTGGTGTTGAAGGCGGCGCGGGACGGCATTATCTAGGATCGCGCGCCGAATTTCTTAAAGAGTAACCTAAGTCCAATAAAGCGCACTATTTGGCTTCGCGCAGGAATTGCCTGTCCAGTTCCTTCATCTGTTCCGGTGTCCCTTCACGCCGAATAGCGTGCTGTACCGCCAAATCCACCAAGGTCTTATCGGCGGGATTCAACTCGATGTTGAGCACTTGGCCGGGACTGAGTATATCCGCGTCGTGGATTTGATCTTGATTACTGCGATATATGAG
>CAZOTG010000179.1:0-5162 GCA_964582585.1 uncultured Chromatiaceae bacterium
GCCACTTCCCCTATGGGGATGCCAACCCGGCGCCGGCATCATGGCGACAAGCGCTGGACTACATCGCGGCGGACCCCAGCATCACGGAACTCATCCTCAGCGGTGGCGACCCCTTGTCCTTGCCGGATCGGCGTCTCGCCGAGCTTGCCTCACAGCTCGCCGCCATTCCCCATGTCAAGCGTCTGCGCCTCCATACCCGTCTGCCCATCGTGCTGCCGGAACGGGTCGACACCGCCCTGTTGGCATGGCTGGCGTCCTCCCCTCTGCAGAAGGTGATGGTGATCCACGCCAATCACCCTAACGAAATCGGGGCGGACACTCGCCACGCCCTGGGCGCACTTCGGGATTGCGGCGTCACCCTGCTCAATCAATCCGTGTTGTTGCGCGGCGTCAACGACGCCACCGAGGTGCTGGCGGAATTGAGCGAAGCCCTGATGGCGGCAGGGGTCCTTCCCTACTATTTGCACTTACTCGATAAAGTCCAAGGCGCCGCCCATTTCGATGTCCCGGAGCCAACGGCGCTCGCCCTGATGGAGGAACTGCAAGACCGCCTGCCAGGTTATCTAGTCCCGCGTTTAGTGAGGGAAATAGCGGGCTTTCCAGCCAAAACACCGGTCGTCTCTCATCGAGAATCCAGTTGCAAACCCGATCCACAGGGTATTTTGTTATAATTCTCCGCCCAACAATTTCATAAGAAGGATGCGCGCAGGAACGCTGCGCAATACGGCAACGGAAAAAGGGGAAGCATGATGCCGCGGATCACCACCAACCCACCGAAACCCCAACCGCAAAGGGCGCCCGTCAGTTTTGACACCAGGATCGAGGCCGTTGAGACGTGGGTCGCGAACCTGCCTCTGGTCAATGTCGGCGAGACCTGCCGACTGGTGTTTAATGCCCTGACGGAGTTGAACACCATGGAGTTACCCCCCCAGCAGCGATTCAAGGTACTGGAGTTGTTTCGCAGGCCGAACCGATATCTGAGGGACGCCCTGAAGCGCCACTTCGTCGGCGCCTCCTTTCCCCTTTCCACCAAGGCCACCAAGGCGGCCGCCCTCCTCTATGGCGTCCAATTGGAAACGGCCAAGGGCTACCAACGCATCGCCGACGAATTGCTCAACGTGGACAATCTGCGCCAGGATTTCACGCTGCTGGCCGCCGGTCTGCACCGCGCCCTGTATTATCTCGGCCAAGGACTGCTGACCACTTACCAAGTGTACCGGCCCGCCAGCCCCGACTTATGGCGTAACATCCACCACCTCTATGACGCGAGCGAACGCAAGGGCCTGCAGGCAAGCGCCGTCAAAGAGCCCTATCGGCATGACCGGGAAACCACCATCGAAGCACAATATAAACAGATATTGTTATTGGCACTGGCCGATCCACATCATCTCCCCCAGGCGGATATGGCCCAGGTCTATGTGCTGTTGGAGCAATGGGCCCCTCAGTGCCGGCTCTATCCTCCCCATGTCGCCGAGCCGTCCAATGTCAGTATCGTCGACCTGGAGAGCGACGCGCCGCCATGCCATCTGGTGCATAGTGCCGCTCCCCGCAATACAACAAGCCGTCTGTTGGACACCTCCACGCTGATCCACACCTTGCGCGGCCTGTTACCGCAAACCCCGCCTGAGATCCTTACACAAAGGCAGGCGCTGCGCAGCGAAACCCCCGACGCCCAATGGAGAATCCTCCTGCAACGCTTGCTCACCGCCTGGGGCATGACATCCAAACGCGGCTTCTCCCGATCCGTGGGGACCGCCGAAAATATCGAACTTATCTATGGGATCAGTGCGATCCATCAATGCCTCAACGGTTCTGACGCACTGGTGACGGAAAACAAGAGCAGCTTCGGCCATCACCCCGCGAGGCGCGCCGGCAAGGAAAAGCAACCACTACACAGCCCAGCCGCGGCTAATGAGGGTCTGCCTCAGTCCGGGACGGTGCTCAATGAGAGCGCCGGCGGTGCATGCTTGAAATGGAAGGCGGCAAACCCAGGCAAGATACGGGTCGGGGAACTGCTGGCGATCCGCCACGACCAACGACATAGCCAAGGGTGGGACGTCGCGGTCATCCGCTGGCTCAAGACGCTCAGCGACCACACTGTGGAGTTCGGCATCCAATTGCTCGCCCCGGACGCCATCCCCATAGCGGTCCGCCTCTGCAACGAAGAGGAGCCCGATCACGACTACTTGAAAAGCCTGTATCTACCGGAACTCAAGGCCACCCGTCAGCCGGCCAGCCTGATCGTCCCGGCCTTTCTCTATCATGTGAATGATATCGTTTCCCTCAAGATGGAACACCGCGAACTGCGGTTGCGGCTGGTCAAGGCGCTGGAAAGCAATCGTGTCTATAGCCGCTTCCAGTTCGCGCCGCTGATCTGACGCAGGTGGGCAATCCGGCTATGTCCCAGACTGCTTGAACAACCGGCTGAACTCCGGGGGGTAGCGCAACTGTCCGCCGCCGTCCAAGGTTCCAGGCGCCAGTTCCTTTGCGGTGACGGAATCTTCCGGTACGGGCAGGGAACAACTGATCCCCCATTGGGCGGCCTTGTGGAAATCGAAACGCCGATAATAATCAGGGTGACCTATCACCACGATGGCCTTATATCCCAGTTCGGCGGCCTTGGCCGTCGCCGCTTCCAGCAAGGCCGAACCGATCCCGCGGTGAGATTGTGAAGGCACCACCGACATGGGGGCGAGCGCCAATACCTCTACCTGCTTGCCTTGGCGGTCAAGGGTGGCGCGGAATAACAGAATATGTCCCGCCAGGCGCTCGCCCACCTCCGCGACCAGGGATAATTCAGGGATGAAACTCTTCGATTTCCTCACGGCCGCCACCAACTGGGCCTCCGCCTCCCCGCCGAAGGCGCTTTTGTTCACCACCGTGATGGCGTCTGCATCCGACTGATTTTCCTGCCTTACTCTTATTTCTTGCATTCTTGGCCTCCCAAGCACCCGGATGGGCTACGGACCTACCACTATACAAGCAAAGGACGATGAGATGGTCAATACATCAGCACATTTCTCAGCTATGAATTCTGAGAGGCGTCCTAAATAGAGGCACTTATGTTTCCCGGCGGCCGGCCGATACGTTCAACGGATAGACAGCAAGGACATGACTATTCCTGCTGGTGGCGAAAAAATCGTATCTGGAGAATCGCGTGGCTGAGGGGCAAACGGGGCTGGCCATCAAGCCTCAAGCAAATGGCCAAAGCATATTACGTCTACTGATCCTGGAGGAATCCGCCTCCGAGGCGCAAGCCCTTATCGATCCGTTACGGGAGCTGGGCTACGCCTTGACCGCCGCTCGCGTCAAATCGCCCTTGGAATTTCAAGCCGCACTCAAGAAACAAGACTGGGACTTGATCATCGCCCCCTTCGCGCTCCCCAACTTTACCGCCAAGCAGGCGCTCGCCCTGCTCACCCATGCCAAAATGGACGTGCCCTTCATCGTCCTCGCCGAGGATATCAAGGACGAAGAAATCAGCGAGGCCCTGCGCTGCGGCGCCCGCGCACTGATCGGTAAAAATCAACCCGAGCATCTGCAGTTGACCGTGCAGCGGGAATTGCGCGACCTTGCCCAGCGACGCGCCCGTCACCACTACGAAAAGATGTTTCGGGAGAGCGAGCGACGTTGCAAGACGCTGCTCGAATCCTCGCGCAATGCCATCGCCTGTGTCCGCAACGGCAAGATACTGTATTCCAATCCGAGCTTCGCGCGCCTGACAAGCAAGCTCAAGGAACAAGGCATCAAGGATATCGTCGGCCTCGTTCACCCCGACGATCGTCAGCGTTTCGGGGAATTACTGCTGGGTATCGAGACAGGGAAAAACCTCTCGGACAAGACGGAACTGCAAATCCTGGACGCCAACGACAAGCCGATGGCGGCTAAAGTGGAGGCCATGGCGGCTCACGTCAATGAGCAACAATGCGCCCAGGTGTCCTTCACCATCAACAGCGGCCCCAGCCTTGCGAGCACACCGCCTCCCAAACAGGAAACGCCGCAACCCCACAAACCGGCGGCCGGGCCGGAAGCCGTGAAGCAGTCCGCCGCCAAGGAGCGCGCCGCTGCCGGCGATGCCGACCCCGCGATAGTTCAGAAAATACGTGACGCCTTGGCCGCGGACCGCTTCCGTCTGGTATATCAACCCATCGTCCCCCTGCATGCCCAACCCGCGGAGAACTACGAAGTCCTTACCCGCATGCTGGACGAAAACGGTGAGGAAATAGCACCCGCGAATTTCATGCCCGCCGCAGAGACAGCTGGACTAATGACCGATCTCGACCGCTGGATCATCCGCGCGGCCATGCAAACCCTGGTCAAGCAACACAGCCAGAAAAAGGAAACCAGCCTGTTGGTCAAACTTTCCGAAGAAAGTCTCGGCGATCAATCCCTGGTGCCCTGGATAGGCGAACTGCTCCAGGAGTATCATCTGCCCGGAGATACCCTAATCTTTGAAATCAAGGAAGCCTTTATCCTGCATCGACTGGATGAGACTACGCAGCTCATCGACGGACTCAGGCAATTGCATTGCCGCACGGCGCTCGGCCATTTCGGCGCGGACCCGCAATCCCTGGATTGTCTCGAGAAGCTGCGCGTGAATTTCGTGAAGCTCGCCGCCAAGTTTGTGGACGATCTTTCCGAAGACGCCAAAAGCCAGGCCATGGTCAAGGCGGTGGTGCAGACCGCCCATGATGTGGGTACCCAGACTATCGCCGCCTTTGTCCAGGATGCCAGCAAGATGGCCACCCTATGGCAATGCAACGTAGACTTTATCCAGGGCTATTTCCTGCAAGCCCCCGATGAGGATCTATCGTACAACTTCAGCGACGACGAGTAATTCAGCGCATAAAGAAGTCCTCCTCTCCATGCCGTTAGGAGGTCTCCTCGCTCCCTCTGAGCGTTCTTTTATCACGCGGTATCGAATTAGGTGGCGTTACGATTGCGGAGAACAGATGGGACAGGTACAAAGACGGCCTCCCCACGCCGCGCTACAGAAGCCGCCACGCGCTAATTGGCCCATCCCCTTACCATCTGAATTTGCTGCCAGAAGCCTTCTTAGTAGGCGTTTTTGCCTGAGAATCCCCTGAATATGGTTAAAAATATGATCTTAACATCCAGCCACAGGGACCAATTGCGGATATAGGCAAGATCATATTCCACGC
>CAZOTG010000180.1:0-2117 GCA_964582585.1 uncultured Chromatiaceae bacterium
CAATCTACAATGTCGAAACGGGATGTTCGCTCGCCTTCCCTTCCCCACAAGCCCGGTGTAAATGCCCGATCATTTTACTCAGCCCCGTCCAAAAAACAACTGAATAACCCTGCCTGGAGAGCGGATTATTCAAAATCTTAGTTGCTTGTTAGACGCCAATACCCTTAGAAAATTTACTGCTATAAGTACTCGAGCCGAGATTACGTGACAGAGTGGGTGGCAGCGTCTATAGTGATTTTCCGCTGGAGATTCTCTTCCATAGTAAACCAAGGATCTAACCTCTCTCACGATTTATTGTTGAAGCAAAAGGAGACGCGCAATGAATAAGAAATTTCTGATGATGCCCCTATTGTTGGGTTTTATGCTGTTCAACAGCCCCAGTCTCATGGCGGGCCCTGCCATCCAGGAAATGGTGGACATCTTGCTGCATCTGCATCATCACCCCAGTGATTCCGAGAAGGCGAGTTTGGAAAAGATCGTCAATGACAGCTCGGCATCCGCAAATGAACGCACCATTGCATCGGCACTCTTGAACATGAATCACCGAGTGAGTGCCGACGATAAAGCGAAGCTCCAACAGATCGCCAATGACGATTCCGCGCCTAAGGCGGACCGGGAAGTTGCCGGCATCCTCGCCACCATCAATCACAAACCCAGTGAAAGCGACGTGGAAGAATTGGAGAAGTTGCAGTAGTTACATTGAATCGGTCGCGAGGCAGGCGTTCTCGCGACCGATCATAGGGGACAACAGCAGCCCTCCACTTGGAGAGGGATTCCGCCGGCCAAGGCTCCGCAGGCGACCGCTTCTATAACGACCATCGCTCACAACCGTTTGCGAATGCGCTCGTAACCCCGCGTGATCTCTTCGCCCATCAACTTTACCGCTTCAAAGACGTCTCGCGAGACCTCTTGCGTCTCGTGCCCCACGGACTTCGCCTTTGCGCTCAGGTGCTCCCATTGTTTCTCCAAGTCATCCCATTCATCCCGCACCTCCGCCTTTGCGAGATGAAGCTGAACCTTGAGGGAATCCCGCTGTTGCTTCAATCCTTCAATTATCGACTCGATATCATGAATCGGCTTAGCCATAACTATTCCCTCCCATGCCCTTGTGCTGATAAAAAACCTTTGCTAGATCTCCCGGAATGGCGCCGTCCGGTGACGAGCCCTGTGTCATAGCGGCACGTATACTTACCGGACGCCTGCAATGATTTTATCATACGCCAATTCTGGCACAGAGACTGCCCGCCCCCTGAGAATCACGGACCCCGCCCTGCCGGGCACCTCCTCCGGAGACGATCACCGTACTATTTTCGATCTTAAATATTGGCCAACCTCATTCATTCTTACTGGCCGCGGAAGACATTCCTGCCGGCAAGGCCAAGGCCGCCTTATCATCCGGATCGTTCTTGGACGTATCCAATTTCTCCCAGACACTTTCGGCAAATCCGACGCCCACTTCATCGTAGTAGTAATAGGCCACATCCGCGCCGGCATCGATGATCGCCTTCACCTCTTCCGGATAAAGGACAGTAGCGCAGATAAGGCCCTTATAGCCGGCGAGGCGCAACTGTTTGGACGCGATGGTGTTCGCCTCCCGGTCCGGTATAGCGAGCAATATCGCCCGCACTCCGCTGAGATCGATGTTTTGCCATAAACCCGGGTCCTCAGCGTCGGCGAACAACACTCGGCGTCCGCGGCGCTTATGTTCTTCCACCTTGCCCGGATCGGAATCGAGTCCCACCACCCTTTGCTTGCGCGATGTAAAATAACGGTAGGCACCGGTCCCCACCCGCCCCATTCCCATGATCAAGATGTTGGAATAACCCACGTGCAATGGCTTGTCATCGGGATGGCGCCGCGGCGATTCGAAGTTGATCAAGCGCCGTTCGAACATACGATACAAGTCATGGGCATAACGATTGAGCGGCGCCGCCAATACGAAGGAAATCGCCACCGCCACCGCCAACAGTACCAGCCAATCGTTGCCCATCCAGCCGTTTCGTACCGCAAGATTGGCGACGATGAGGCCGAACTCGCTGTAAGTGGCCAGGCTCAATCCCGCCAGAAATGCAGTACGGGCTCGCAGGCGAAACAACACCAGCACGAAGAAAAACAGC
>CAZOTG010000180.1:2127-5135 GCA_964582585.1 uncultured Chromatiaceae bacterium
GGCAGACCGGACATGCCGATCTGCAGAAAGAAGCCCACCAGAAAGATTTCTTTCAAGCCCCACAAACTGGTATATAACTCGGTGGCACGGCGGTGGCTTGCAAGCATGGCGCCCATCACCAAGGCCCCCAACTCCGGACTGAGCCCCACGTATTCAAAGCCGGCACCGCCCGCCACCAAGGCCAACATCATGCCGTACAAGACCAGCAACTCACCGTGATCGCACAGTTCCAGGATGCGCCGAAACAATTTCCTGAGCAGGGGTAATGCCAGCACGGCCGCCGCCCATGGCGACGGCGTATGTCCGTCCGCCGTGGCCAAGATCGCCACCGCCACGATATCCTGTACCACCAGGATGCCGATGGCGACCCGACCGTGAAAGGCGCGCAACTCCTTTTTGGCTTCCAGCACCTTGGCGGCCACCACGGTACTGGAGAACGACAAGGCCAGGGTGATCATCACCGCCACCTTCAACTCCAGCCCCAGGACCCAGTGCAAAAGAGGGCCGATGAGCAACCCGATCAGGGCCATGTGCAACACGGCTCCGCCCCACACCTCGGGACGTACCAGGCTTTTCAAGCGCAGTTTCAGGCCCACGCTGAACAGCAACAGCAAAACGCCGGCATGGGCCAGCCGGCTCAAGACTTCGCCCCCCTCGAAGCCGTAGGCGCTGAGCATAAAACCCGCCACCAAATAACCGATCAGTGGCGGCAACCCCAGGGGGCGCACCAGGAAACCGAGCACAAAGGCAAAAGAAATCCAGACCGCTTCCATGTCATGCATCGCTTGTTATTGATATTTCAATGTTAGCAAAGACCCGCCTTATTTAGGCGAGTTATAACACCCCTGTCTTTATATCGACCAACGTGATAAAAATACTCTTTTTTATTGGAGAAGCTCATGCGACGTGCATTGATTGGATTGGCGGCCGCCGTAGCGTGTCTGGGTTCGTCCCTGGCCATGGCGGGAGAACCTGAGAAAATGACCGTTGAAGGCCTGTACATGAAAAAGGCCGATATCAACGGCCACCATGTGCAGCTGCACGGCAAGGTAGTGAAGGTGAATAACGCCATCATGAACCGCAATTTCCTGCACCTGCAGGATGGCACCGGCGCCAAAGGCAACAACGACCTCACCATCACCAGCCAGGACACCGCTGAGGTGGGGGATGAAGTGACCGTCACCGGCGTCATCACCGTCGACAAGGATTTTGGCGCAGGCTACACCTATCCCATCCTGCTCGAACAGGCATCGATCACCAAGGTTGCTCACTAGGGTTTGCCCGAGCTGTGATAAAACGGACCGCCGGCCAATGGCCGGCGGTCCGATTCGTTACGGGCTCAGCATCCAGATGCGGGAATGGGGCTGGCCCTCCGCCACGGCGATGGTTTCCACCACCTCATCCTGATCGGCATCCAGGACCACCAATGACCCCGTCTGCGAATCAGATGAAAATACCCGGCGGCTCCGGCCGTTTTCGCCGTAAAAGGCCAGCGCCCCCGAAGAACCGACCTTGACCTCTTTAAGCAGCTTGAGCGCGGGCAAGGCCGTCATATCCAGGACCAGCAGGACATCGGTCTTGAGATTTTGCTGCTGCTCGGGGCTGCCGGAACTGGCGGTGGTGAGATACAGCTTGGTCCCCTCCGGATTATAGTAATACTTACTGATGTAGATATCGGGCAGATCGAGCTTGTCCACCACGGTCTGAGTGGCGACATCCAAGACGCTGAGCTTGCCGATTACATGTGCGGAGTCCGACTTGCGGTCCGCGCCCCGCCCGATGAGATAGCGGCCGTCCGGAGAGGCGAAGAGGTTGCTATGTCCCTTGAAGGGGATGCGCTCCTCGATGGCGTTGCTCAGCGGATCGATCACCGCGACTGTCCCGTAACCGTTGTTGAGGTTGTAAAGCTTGCCGGTGAGAGGCGAGTAGGCCAGGCCATGGGGGAAGGCGTTATTGGGGACGGTCAATCCGCCCTCGCCCTCCTCCCGCTCCGGTTCGCAGAGATTGATGGTGGCCACCACCTGCAGATAGCTGGCGGCATCCGCCGGATCGTTGCCGATCACCGAGATGGTGCCGTCCTTGAGGTTGCTGATATAGGCTCGCTGCGGAACCTGGGGGGCGGTTTGCGTCGGATAGGCGAAACACGCCTGATGGTGGCCGCGGCCGACGCAGAGGGTCTTGAGCCACTTCGCCTGTGCGCTTCCGGTGTTTTCCACCACGGTCACCGACGACCCCTTGTCGCCACAATTAAGGGTATCGTTGCCGCTCTCTTTGTCGCCATCGTTCATGAACCAATCGCGCTTGGAGCGGGGATCGCTGTAGAGGTGAGCGGGAAAGGCGTCCTTAAGCAAACCATTATTTAGGCTTAATTTTTTACTCTGGGGGTCCAGCAGGATTACCTTGCAGTCCTCAGTCACTCCGATCAACAGCGGTTTGAGGGCAGCCTCCAAACCGCTCTCGGGCTCCAACGGGAGGGTCTGGACTGCGGTCTTGCCGCCCCGGCATTCAACCACTGCGAGTGACCCGGTCTTACGATTGCTCGAGTAATAAGCTAAGGAATAATTCATTGCGCTCCCCATGGTTCCAGCCATCCCTGTGCCACTCCGCTATCAAGCGATGGTCTTGACGGCACTATCCGCCTATTATAACGGACATTCCATACCTTTGAATTGTATATCCATCTTTAACCATCACGGGCTCCATCGACGCCCTATCCCCCGGCTACGACCCCCCGAAATCCCTGTTAGCCCGGGGATAGACTCCCCCATAAAGAACGGGTCAATCCCTTTAACATCAACAATACGGGTTTTTTATAGAGTTTCTTAAAAAAATCGAGTATCATCGGGCTCGCTGCAGTGTAATGTGTAGGTAGTTTAAGCTGTTACCCTCACGAGTTACTTCGCGGAAACTCCCGATTCACCACCTGCAGCCTACTCTTGTTAATTTTTAGTTTGAGGTAAAAGTAAATGGCTACAGGTACAGTAAAGTGGTTCAACGAATCCAAGGGT
>CAZOTG010000181.1:0-5104 GCA_964582585.1 uncultured Chromatiaceae bacterium
TGCTGGCGGGGAACCGATGTCTTGGCTTTTACATTACCATTAGCAGGGTGCTGGACGGTGTCCTGCCCATGGCGGGATTTAGCCTGTAATCCCCGCGGTTGCTGTTGACCCATCGGCCGTTTCGCTTTTTGCGATCCGCCCTTGTCGGGATTCCCTTGGCCGTGTGCGATCGCACCGGTCGTTTTCGCCGGCTTGCCGTGAAATCTACCGTTGTTCGGCTTTGCAAGCGCCGTATGGCCTTTGGCCCTGGCGTATTCCGGTTGATGCAGTTTTTCTGGACCCTTACCTCGGTTGGCGTGCTCCATTTGATGGCCTTTGTCCAGCCCTTTACCACGGTTTGCATGTTCTGCTTGATGCCCTGTATTCGGGCCCTTGCCGTGGTTTGCGTGTTCCGGCTTATTCTGCTGGTTGGACTGGCCGCTCTTGAGCTGCCTCGGGGGATATAGACGTTCATGATGAGCATGCTGGCGATAGGGGGTTCCGGCTATCTGCAACCGCACCCGGTAGCCTTTATTCAGCACCCTGCCAGCGGGTAGTGCTGTTCCCTTAATCCACCTTTGTCCATCGCGATAATAATAGTAATGTTTCGTAATGTGGTAATACACCTGAGAATTCGGGTAATAGTACCAATAGGCAAATGATGAGGCAGTATGCGGTGGCGGATGACCATTAGGATCGTGTTTTACTACTACAACATTACACGCATTGAGTAACAAAACGATGCTAACAAACAGGAGTCCCGAGAGTGAATTTTTGCCAATACGCATAACAATTCCTTAACGTGCAATAGAGAAGGCCTTTGCGTATGTATCGGTAACAACGTGCTAGAAGATAGAAAAATTTTCGCTGGATGGCCTAAACTGTGATCTGGTTCACAATTTAGACTGTACTTGAGCCCCCCGATGAACAGGAACTTAGCAGGCTGTCCCCTTTGGCTTCGTTATGCCGCAGATTCCTGGTGGACATCCCAACCCGGGAAGACGAGAACTGCGGGATGGCACTTCAGCGCCCTGGCAAGAATCTTGGCCCGCTCCACTCCCAGATTAACCCGGTCATTTTCAATGGCAGAGATGGTGGATTGCGGAATACCTGTCACATCAGCAAGCTCATTTTGACTCATCTCCTGCAACTCTCGGAGAATCCGCACCGATTCACCAACAGAGACATCCACCAATTTCTTTGCTTTGCGATAATCTTTCATATTAATTTCTCCGATAATCGTGCGGAGTCACGTTAATGACCTGAACCAATACAAGATCCTTGTCGAGTTTATAGATAACCCGATATTGAATATTGAGACGGGATGAGCGACACCCTTTCCACTCACCGCGAAGCGCCTCATCTCTGAAACCTCTAATATGCCTTAATCCCTCAGGGCCGCTAATTGATACGATATCCTTCCATTTCTCATACCGCTTAAGCACATCGGTCGGCAGCGTCTCCAACTGTTTAACGGCATTCCTATGCTCATATATCTCCCACATACCAAAATTAGTATATATATCTAATATAGTATGTCAAGCCGGCGACTCAACGGCGCCCATTAGCCACGCGCAAATAGCAAGACCCGGCCCTGAGACGTGCACTCCTTAAAGCGCTCATTTCATCCCTGAAAAGGGGCTTCTAAGCCCGATTTTATACCCTATTTCGATAATAATTTTCGATTAATCAATTTATTGCGTGGGTCCGACCCGGTACCTCATACCGATTTGTGGGCGTGGAACTTAGGGCGATCGAGCGACGAATCGGCGGGCCGCTGACGGCAACCCATCACTGGACCTAGGCAAAAAGGGCGTTTATTCTTCCTATACTTTTGATCAGACTTTGAATTGGAGAGGAGAGGTAAGTGTCATTGAAAAGAACGCTTAGTGGGTTGGGATTGGGCAGTTTTTTCCTGTGCGCCGCCGCCGGTGCGATGGCCAATGAGGTGAATCTCAGTTCAAACGCTTGGCTAGGGGAATTGCATTTATCAGACGCCCAGCTTACAAAAATAAAGGGGGCGGTCGAAAAGGCGATCGATGCGCCGATCGATGTGACTTTTCAGTGCGGCAAAATTCGGATGGATTGTGAAGTCCGGACGGCTCGTGAGTGGATGGTCGATGGGGTCCCTTATCGCAATATAATCATTTATATCCACACCGTTGGCTATGGTTCCGGAGTAGTTTCTAAAAAAGGCGGCAGTTGGCCGACCGTTAAAATCAAATAATTTTAACCGCTAGCCAAATAATCAGGGTCAGAGAGCAATTATCGCTAATATTAGCGAAAACTCCTCTGACCCGGGTTTTTATTATCTAACCGGACCGTGTGTCTCGGCTTCCTTCTCCAGACGGAAGGCATCGCTGTTCATGCCGATGATCACGAGCAAGAGGCCGGAATAAATGAATGTGGAAAGCATAATAACGCCAATCACGACGGCCTTGAACATCTCTAGGTGCTCGAAAGATGCGGGAATCATGGTCAGCATGACGATCGAAAGCCCGCCTTTGATGCCGGCAAAGGTCAGCACGCCCCACCAGCGCACGCCGACATCGGTCATCCTGTGAGTCTTATTGGTAATCCACGCAAACAGCCCCATCATGACAGCGCGGATCAACGTGGTCCCCAGAAACATCACCAGGATTTCAGACCGGTACTTCCACAGGAGCGCCGGATCGATCATCTCGGCCATCGCCACGAATAGAATCGTGTTGGCCACGAGCGCCAGCAACTGCACGTCTTCCTTGGAGCGCAGGTGTCGGTCGCGTTCATCGATCGTGGCCTTGATGCGATTCAGGACGTTGCCGATCACCGTAGACGAAAGCATCTGACCACGTGCCTCGAGTTGGAGTTCGGCCTCTTCGCGATCGATCTGCCGGTTCTCCTCGACGACAGCCTGAGTCATGACGTGATGTACCGTGATCGTGGCAAAGATGCAGGACAGGATACCGGAGAGGTGCAGGTGTGAGTGGGCACCCAGTAGATTGAGCAGAACATAGACGTGCTCCGATACCTCAAAGGCACCGTAGCCTGTCAATATCAGCACCATCATTTCGGCGATGCGATTCTCCGTAGTCTTCAAGACGGCCAGCCCGGCAAAGCCGACGATCACGCCGACGCCGACTGAGCCAAAGACCACGGCAATGCTGGTCTCAACCACGTAGGCCGTGGTAATGTCGCCACCGCCCAGGGCGAACAGTCCGACGAATACAAAGACGATCAGCGCCGTGGCGTCATTGAACAGACTCTCCCCCTCGGCGAGGATCTTCAGTCGGTGAGGTAATTGGAATTTGGAGAAGATGGTGACGACGGACACCGGATCGGTCGCGAGCACCATGGCAAACAGTACGATGATAGCTGCAACCGATAGGGCGTAATCCGCAAAAAGCCAGTCGGATATCAGCAGGGCCATGACGACCGACAGCGCCACCGCGACGACCGCCAGATAAAGCAGGCTTAGCCCGTGCTCTTTCAGATCGGCAATCTTGATTTCCAGGGAATCGGAGATGAGCAGGATCGGCAGCAGGAAGATTACCAGGGCGGCGAAATGCTCGGCGTCTCCGGTCAACACCGGCACCTGCCGAAAGACATAGTGAGCCGCAAATGAAAGCGTAATCAGACCGAGCGGCGACGGGATCTTGAGCTTATCCTCAAGCTGCAGCGCCAGATACAGAATACCGGCGATCGTCAGTAATGTCGGAATCATATCCGTTCATGCTACCAGAAACAGAATGGGCAGACTCGATTGAATCGCTATCCCGTCTAGAAAATTATCAATCGAGTCTGATCCTTTTTCTACGCGCGGTTATATTAGGATTAACTGTGATCTGATCCCAATTATTGCGCAGTACTAATATAATTAGCAATCTTAGAAAGATTTCCACTCTGGCGCGGTTCTTCTTCCCGGTTTCTTTCCACAGTTAAATAAATCTGTCCCAGTTTTTTGCCGTTTACGCCTTTTACGCTGGTTGTATTCTTGGGCGGTGCGCCCGGCGATCAATTGCATGCTGCGCGCAATCTCGCCCTGACCGCGGTCATGCACCAGAAGATGGATATGATTGGAGGTGACGATGTAATTGAGCACACACAGGCCATAGCGTTTCCTGGCCTCAAACAACCACTGCCGCCAGCGTTGGCGGTCTCGGGCGAACTTGAGCAGAAATTCCTTCTTATGGCAGCGGTGCGTGAGATGCCAGACATAGCCCGCTAAAAAATAACGGCTCGCGCGCGGCATGAGGCTTCCTCCTTAAAGCGCTCATTTCATCCCTGAAAAGGGCCTTCTAAGCCCTATTTTAGGCCCTATTTCGAGCTATATTATTTCTTAATCAATTGGTTGCTTGGGTCCGACCCCGTTCCTCTTAAATCTATCGCAAAGGCGGCAAGCGCAAAAACAAGGGTCAGAGAGCAATTGTTGCTAATATTAGCGAAAACTGTGATCTGACCCTGATTATTGCGTTCATCTGTTTTAGGATGGGCTTCATAGATCCTTGGTCCTTTCCTTTACCAGCGACTCATTTTGCTTTTTAAGCTTCTCGATAGAAGAATCCGTCTGGTAAAAAACTGAAGACATATCAATCTGACCAGCATATCGCTCGGCTCTGACAAAAGCAGACCCTTTACGCCAGATGAGAATTTTGTCATCGAACGTCGCTCCCATCCGGTTTTGTATTGTTGATTCAGTGACTGTTCCCACTCCATATTTTTCAGTTAGCGCCGAGACTATGTCCGAAAAATATTTCTCATGAAAAAAGATAGTTATAATTTGAAGGCTGTCATCAAAGAAATATAGCGTTATCTTATCAATCGGATGTCCAGCTATTGTATCGTCTTTAGCAAATGCAGTAGTACAGACTTTATTGGGAGTTGCCGGATCAAATCGCTTCTTGCAATAGAGGGGATGAACACTATCTGCAGATGCAAGCGTTGACCCGAGAGCAAAGCCCTTAAACTCCAACGGCTCCTCCGCATGGGCAGATGTACTGAATATGATCAGTGTAATTATTAGAAAGCGCATATTCCCTCCGCCAACTGAGCATTAACCAAAAACCAGGGTCAGAGACCAATTGTTGCTGTCCGAGTGCATGCGATTGTTAGGGGCGAATTTATACATAAACTTCACTGAAAACCA
>CAZOTG010000182.1:0-5089 GCA_964582585.1 uncultured Chromatiaceae bacterium
CCGGCGCCTACGACCAGCACGATGCCGAGGGCTTCATCAAGCTCAATGCCCTGCGCATGCGCATCGCGGCGAAGAAAGGGCGGAAGTTAAGAGAAAAGGAAGATTAACCACGGAGAACACGGAGGGCACGGAGATGATTAAGTAGGATAGAGCGCGGTCAACTGAATGAGCACCGCCATCACATATACTGCCCCACCCCAAAACCTTATTATATTTTTCTCCGTGTGCTCCGTGTTCTCCGTGGTTCCAAGCTTTTAAGGAGGTTCATCATGCGACTGCTACACACCATGATCCGTGTCGGCGATCTGGAACGGTCGCTGCAGTTCTATACCGAGGTATTGGGCATGAAACTGCTGCGGCGCAAGGATTATCCCGACGGCAAGTTCACCTTGGCCTTCGTCGGCTACGGCGATGAGTCGGAGCAGGCGGTGATCGAGTTGACCCACAACTGGGGCGTGGACAACTACGAACTGGGGAATGCCTTCGGCCATATCGCCATCGGCGTCAACGATATCTATAAGACCTGCGACGAAATCAAGCGCCGTGGCGGCAAGGTGGTGCGCGAGCCGGGCCCCATGAAACACGGCAGCACGGTCATCGCCTTCGTGGAAGACCCGGACGGCTATAAGCTGGAATTGATCGAGGGGCGTTGATGTCCGCCGCTTGCCCCCTTTGCCAGGCAACGGGTGAAGACCTGTTGTGGCAGGACGACCGATGCCGGGTGATCGCCGCGCCGCAACCGGGTTATCCCGGTTTTTGCCGGGTGATCTGGCGGGAGCATGTGCGCGAAATGAGCGACCTCTCTCTGGAACAGCGCGCCCATTTGATGGCGGTGGTGTGGGTGGTGGAAGAGGCGCTGCGCCAGGTACTTCATCCCGCCAAGATCAATCTGGCCTCCCTGGGCAATCAGGTGCCCCATCTGCACTGGCATGTGATCCCGCGCTTCGCGGACGATGCCCATTTTCCTGACGCCATATGGGCGGCGCCCAAGCGCGCCGGCATAGAACATCATCTTGATCGCCAGATGTTTGTCCAGGATTTACAGCGCCGTCTTTCCGGTCACGTCACTTAGGGCTATAACAGGTTGCGCAGGCGTTCCAGATAGGCGGCTTCGTCGGGTGCACCGCCCTTGCGTTGCGCTTCCCAGATGCTTTCCGCCAGGCATTCGGTCATGCGGTGTTCCGCCTGGTGGGGGTCGGCATGACCATGCACGAGCCGTTGGTAGATATCGCGAATCCCGGCCGGGCGGTCGGCGGCGAG
The DNA here is from genome assembly GCA_964582585.1 of uncultured Chromatiaceae bacterium. GTDB lineage: Bacteria > Pseudomonadota > Gammaproteobacteria > DRLM01 > DRLM01 > JARRQJ01. The sequence goes on from CAZOTG010000182.1 coordinate 1,261, forward strand.
TTGTTCCTGAATGGCGATATGCAGGCCCATGTGCAGGAAGGGATTGCTCTGGCCGGATTCCGGGCCATAGTCTTGGTCCAGGGTGTCCGGGGATTCGAGCAGGGCGTGGTATTCGGGATGGACGGCGATGATCTGCGCCACCATGCTTTCCAGGGGTTCCAGCGCCGTACCATTGCGGTACTTACGCCAGGTCTCCAGGAAGAACTGGCGGTATTGGCCGGGGTCGTTGCCGAAGATCATTGTTCAGTCACCTCCGCTCTTATCGGCATATTCGCACAGATCGCGAATGATGCAAGTCGGGCATCGCGGTTTGCGCGCGGTGCAGGTGTAACGGCCGTGCAGGATCAGCCAGTGGTGGGCGTCGTGTTTGTATTCGTCCGGCACGGTATCCATCAGTTGTTTCTCCACCGCCAGCGGCGTCTTGCCGGCGGCGAGGCCGATGCGGTTGGCGACGCGGAAGATATGGGTGTCCACGGCGATGGTGGGCTGGCCAAAGGCGGTGTTGAGGATGACATTGGCGGTCTTGCGCCCCACCCCCGGCAGGGCCTCCAGGGCCTCGCGCTGGTCGGGTACCTTGCCTTTATGCTTTTCCACCAGCAGGCGGCAGGTCGCCAGAATATTTTTGGCCTTGGCGTTGAACAGGCCGATGCTCTTGATGTAATCCTTCAAGCCCTTCTCGCCCAGTTTCAAGATGGCCTGCGGCGTCTTGGCGGCCTTGAACAACTTTTCCGTGGCCTTGTTGACGCCTTTGTCCGTGGCCTGCGCGGAAAGGATCACCGAGACCAATAGCTCGAAGGGCGTGCGGTAATTCAACTCCGTGGTGGGTTTGGGGTTGGCGGCCTTCAGGCGCTCGAAGATACGGCGGCGTTTCCTGGCGTCCATGCCGATGCTAAACTCGAGCCGAGTACTAGGCGTGAGTATGGGCGGCGTAGCGCGCCGAGGTGGGGGCGGGCAGCGCCTTGCGCTTGGCATCGATGACATTCTTCAAGGCGATGAGCAGGCCGAGGCCGATGAAGGCGCCGGGCGGCAGCAGGGCCAGCAGGAAGCCGTGGTAGTCCTGGAACACGGTGACGGTCATCCACTTGGCGCCCTCGCCGAACATCAAGTCCGCCTGGGAGAACAGGGTGCCCTTGCCCAACACTTCACGCATGGCGCCCAGGGCCACCAGCACCGAGGTGAAGCCGAGCCCCATGAACAGGCCGTCCAGGGTGGAGGGCAGCGGCGCGTTGCGCGAGGCGAAGGCCTCGGCCCGCGCCAGGATGTTGCAGTTGGTGACGATCAGCGGGATGAAGATGCCCAGGATCAGGTACAGCTCGTGAAAGTAGGCGTTCATCGCCAGCTCGATGGCGGTAACGATAGCGGCGATGAGCATGACGAACACCGGGATGCGGATCTCGGTGGTGACTTGATTGCGGATCAGGGACACGGTGAGGTTGGTCAGAACCAGGGTCAGGGCGGTGGCGAGGCCCAGGCCCAGGGCGTTGACTACGGTGGAGCTCACCGCCAGCAGCGGGCAGAGTCCCAGGATCTGCACCAGGGCCGGATTGTTGTGCCACAGGCCGTCGCGGATGATGGTGCCGTAGTTGTTGTCAGCCATGGGGAGCCGCCTTGGTTGCTGACTGCGCGAATAGCGCGTCACGATGCTCAGCGTAGTATTTTAAACTGTTGTGGACCGCCTTGACCACCGCCCGGGGGGTGATGGTGGCGCCGGTGAATTGATCGAACGCGCCGCCGTCTTTCTTGACATGCCACTGTTTGTCGTCGAGTTTGGCCAGGGAGCGGCCGTTGAATTCGGTCACCCAGTCGGACTTGGCGATCTCGATGGCGTCCCCCAGCCCCGGGGTCTCCTTGTGGTTCACTACCCGTACCCCCAGCACGCTGCCGTTATGGGCGATGGCCACCAGCAGTTTGATGGCACCGCCGTAGCCGTCGGGGGCCACCGGCTCCAACACCACCGCCACCGGCTTGCCGTCCTTGCGGGCGCGGTACACCGGGACGGGGTCGCGGGTGCCGAGCAGCTTGGGCGCCGTCACGGTGATGGCGTCGTTATAGATATCGTTGTCGAAACGTGTCGGCGGGATCAGTTGCTGAATACTGCGCAGCAGGAACTCCCTCTCCTGGGCGGCGATGCGGTCGGCGGTGTTATCGTAGGTGAAGGCAATCAAGGCGGTACCGGCGATGGCGAAGGCCCCCAGCAGGATGCCCGTCCTCAGCATGTATTTGGCCAGCGCGGTACTCATTTCTTATGGCCGAACACCCGCGGTTGGGTGTAGTAGTCGATAGTGGGGGCCGCGATATTCATAAGCAACACGGCGAAGGCCACGCCCTCGGGATAGCCGCCCCAGGTGCGGATGACATAGGTCAATATTCCGATGCCGGCGCCGTAGATCAAGCGCCCTCGCGGCGTGGTGGAGGCGGTGACAGGATCAGTGGCGATGAAGAAGGCGCCGAGCATGGCGGCGCCGCTGAACAGGTGGAACAGGGGCGAGGTATGAGCTGCGGGATCCATGCCATAGAAGATCAGCGCCATCCCCGCCAGTGCGCCGAGCATGGCCGCGGGAATATGCCAGCTGATGATTCGCTTGTAGATCAGCCACAGGCCGCCGGCGAGGAACGCCACATTGACCCACTCCCAACCCTTGCCGCCCAGGTTGCCGAACAGCGAGCCGCTGCCGAGGATTTGCTCGACGCTGTGCTGCAGCCGCAACTGGGTCTTCATAGTGTCGAGGGGAGTCGCCATGCTCACCGTATCGATGCTGAGGCCGCCGGGAAAGTGGCCGGTAAAGATCACCCCCACCGTTTCCAGCCAGCCTAAGGGGTGTTGGCTGAGACTGACGGGCGGCAACCAGGTGGTCATCTCCCGTGGAAAGGAGATCAGCAGCATGACGTAGCCGAGCATGGCGGGGTTGAAGGGGTTATAACCCAGGCCGCCGAACAACTGTTTGCCCACCACGATGGCGAACAGCACGCCGATCAGGGTCAGCCACCACGGCGACAGCGGCGGCAGCGCCACGGCCAGCAGCATGGCGGTGATCACCGCGCTGCCGTCGCTGAGAAACGGGGCGAGGGGCCGGTGGCGGAGCTTGAGCATCGCCGCTTCGCCGGCGAGGGCCACGGCGACGGCGAAAACGATGTTGATGATGACCCCGGGCCCGAAGAACCAGGCGCACGCCGCGATCCCCGGCAACAAGGCCAATGCCACCTGCACCATGATCCGGGTGACCGTGATGGGCGCATGGCCGTGAGGGGAACTGGGTGTCTGTAAGGGCATGGAAGTATTTTTAATGGCTGTCGTTCAAAATGATTTCATTGCATTTAGGGCTATGGAAAATCTCATGGAAGAATTTTTTTACCTTCCCTCTCCCCCAGGGAGAGGGGGTTCAAAGATTGTCCTTTTGTTGATTTATCCCCTCATCCTGCCCTTCCCCCGGGGTGAGAAGGGACGTTCTTCTCAGTATCTCATCTTCTCTTTGGTCTTTGCGTTATTCATTCTCTTCTTTCGCCTCGCCTTCGCGTTTGGCGCGCGCCCGTTCCAGGGCGGCGAGGATGGCGGCCTTTTTCTCGCTCTTATCTTCGGTGGTTTCGCCGGCGGATTCGTCTTCAGGTGTCTGCGGCACCTTCAGCTCGGCCTTTTTCTTGTGCAGGCGCGAGGCGCGCTCGGCCTTTTCCCGTTCCAGGCGTTGTTGGCGGAACTCGTGGCGCTTGCGGGCCAGCTCCGCCTTTTCCTTGTCCCGCTCCTGGGCCCAGATCTCGGCCTTGGCGAAACGATAGTACTGCACCAGGGGGATATGGCTGGGACACACATAGGCGCAGCAGCCGCACTCGATGC
>CAZOTG010000183.1:0-5074 GCA_964582585.1 uncultured Chromatiaceae bacterium
CGGGCGCGAAGCTGGGACAGGATGCTATGGATTATATTAAACCCCAGCGGCACCTGCTGAAGGGATCGGCGCGCAGAGAGGTGCCGGCGCTGGCCAAACATCTGCAGGTCGACTGTATCGTCATGGGGACGGTGGCGCGCACTGGCGTCCGAGGATTCATCATTGGCAATACCGCGGAGACCATTCTGGAACAGATCGCATGTTCGGTGCTGGCGATCAAGCCGCCCGGTTTCGTCACGCCGGTTACGCTGGAAGCCTGACAAGGTATGCAGAACCTTTACGCATCACTGGCGTTGTTTCTGTTGCTGAACCTCGGCGCGGGCATGTGGCGGGTGTTGCGCGGACCATCCGCCGCTGATCGCATGCTGGCGGCGCAGCTGTTCGGCACTACCGCGGTGGCGATACTGCTGTTGCTTGCCGAGGCAACGGGCAGTGCGGCGCTGCGCGACGTGGCGCTGGTGTTCGCCCTGTTGGCGACGGTAACGGCGGTGGCATTTGTACGACGGGCCTGGCTGGACCCGGAGGATGGGAATGACACCGAGTGATTACCTTTCCGCGGCGCTGTTGATCGCCGGTGGTTTGTTCTTTCTGGCGGGCACGGTGGGTCTGTTGCGGTTCCCTGATATCTATTCGCGCCTGCACGCCTTGACCAAGGCCGACAACGTGGGCCTGGGTCTGACCGTGGCCGGCCTCGCCGTGCAGGCGGAGTCCTGGGCGGTGGCGGGCAAGCTGTTGCTGATCTGGGCGCTGGTGCTGCTCGCCGGGGCCAGCGTGTCGTATCTGATCGCGCATGGGGCGCTGCAGCGGGGAATGCGTCCGTGGAAGCGTTGATTTCCGGGTTGCTCGATGTCGTACTGGCCTTGGCGCTGATGGGCCTGGCCTGGGGGGCGCTGGCCAGTGTCGACCTGTTCAAGGCCATCGTTCTGTTTATCGCATTCGGCTTGGTGATGGCGTTGGTATGGGTGCGGCTGAATGCGCCGGACATCGCCCTGGCAGAGGCCGCTATCGGTGCCGGTCTCACCGGCGCGCTTTTGCTGGCGGCGTATGCGAAGCTGCGCACCGCCTCGCCGGACACGGATGTTGATAATGCCAGCCGCGTGCGTGGCATCCCATTTATTCTCATATCGGTTTTGACCCTGCTGCTTACCGCTGCGCTGGGATACGCAGTCTGGACGTTGCCGTCTGACGGTGCCGGTCTTGGCAACGATGTTGCCGCGAATCTTGACCGAAGTGGCGTCAGCAATCCGGTGACGGCGGTGCTGCTCAATTTCCGTGGTTATGACACCCTGCTGGAGGTCATGGTGCTGTTGCTGGCGCTGCTCGGTGCCTGGTCACTGGGTTTGTCCAGCCCGCGACGCGAGGCGGCTCCCGGTCTGGTGCTGGACACCTTATCGCGCCTGCTTGTGCCCTTGTTGATTCTGGTCGCCGCCTACCTGTTGTGGGTTGGCGCCCATGCCCCCGGCGGCGCCTTTCAGGCGGGTGCCGTGCTTGCCGCCGCCGGGGTGTTGATGTTGCTGGCGGGTTGGCGGCTGCCCGCCGCGCTGGCGGCGTTGCCCTTGCGGCTCGTACTGGTGGCCGGTCCGGCAACTTTTTTGTTGCTCGCCGTGATCACCCTGCTACTGGAAGGCAGGCTCCTACAGTTCTCCCCGCAATGGGCCGGACGCTTGATCCTGTTCATCGAAACCACCGCCACGATTTCCATCGGCGCCACCCTGATCGCGCTGTTTCTGGGCGCACCACCCAACAGGGAGGATCGGCAATGAGTGCGGCACTTGTCTACGCGCTTGCCGGCGCTGGACTTTTTTCTATTGGCCTGCACGCCTTGCTTGTGCACCGTCATCTGCTGCGTAAGATTCTGGCGATCAATGTCATGGGCGGCGGCGTGTTCCTGGTGCTGGCAGCCATGGCAACGCGCAATGACGCCGCCCTACCGGACCCCGTACCGCACGCCATGATTATCACCGGCATCGTCGTGGCGGTCGCGGCCACGGCATTGGCGCTGGTGCTGATGCTCAAACTGACGACTGAAGCCGGCCATGCGGTATTACCCGACGGCAAGGACGATAACGCGTAATGGGCGATATGGCGATGGCAATCCCGTTGGGCATCGTGTTGATTGTCCTGCCGCTGGCGTCTGCAATGATGGCATTCGCATGGCCGCGCGTCGCGCAGAGGGTGGCGTTGTTCTGCGGCCTGGCCATTGCGCTGGGAGTGGCGGGTCTTGCGTTGCAACTGCGGCAGCATGGGGTGTTCCATCACGCGGTGGGCGGCTGGGATGCGCCGCTGGGCATCGGGCTGTATGCCGACGGCCTGAGCCTGTTGCTGTTGACCGCAACCGCCCTGGTGGGGTTGGCGGTCAGTGTCTATGCCGCCGCGTATTTTACCGTTGAGAAAGCACACCATTTTTGGCCCCTCTGGTTGTTCCTGCTCGGGGCGTTGAATGCGCTGTTTCTGTCGGCCGACGTGTTCAATCTGTATGTCACGCTGGAGCTGTTGGGACTGGCGGCGGTCACGTTGACGGCATTGACGGGCGGCAGGGCTGCGCTCGCCGGGGCCATGCGTTATCTGTTGACAACACTGTTGGGATCGCTCGCTTATCTGTTGGGTGTGGCGCTGCTCTATCACGCCTACGGCAGCGTGGACATCGCGACACTGGCCGGGCGGATGACGCCGGTGCCGGCGGCCTGGGTCGCGCTGGGTCTGATGAGCGCCGGGCTGATACTGAAGACGGCCTTGTTCCCTTTGCATTTCTGGTTGCCGCCCGCCCATGCCAGCGCCCCCTCGCCGGTGAGCGCCGTGCTCTCGGCGCTGGTGATTAAGGCCTCGTTCTATATATTGCTGCGCCTGTGGCTCACGGTCTTCGGCCCACTCGCCGGCGACGGCGTGGCGGCGCTCCTGGGTCTGCTGGGTGCCGCGGCGGTGCTGTGGGGCTCGGTGCAGGCCTTGCGCCAGACGCGGCTGAAGCTGCTGGTGGCCTATTCCACCGTGGCCCAGATCGGTTACCTGTTTCTGGCCTTTCCTCTGGCCGCCGCGGCCACCGTGACGGCCTGGAACGCGGCCGCCTACCTGGCGCTGTCCCATGCCCTGGCGAAGGCGGCGATGTTCCTGGCGGCGGGCAATCTGTTGCATTTCGGCGGTCATGACCGCATCGCGGACCTGGACCGGGTGGTGCAGCGTCTGCCGCTCAGCGCCTTCGCCTTCGCCTTGGCCGGGGTAAGCCTCATGGGATTGCCGCCCAGCGGCGGCTTCATCGGCAAGTGGCTGTTGCTGGAGGCGGCGCTGGCGCAGGGGCGCTGGGACCTGGTAGCGGTTATGCTCGTCGGCGGTCTGCTCGCGGCGGCCTACGTGTTCAAGGTGCTGGGCAAGGCCTTCACCCAGGCCGAGGTGACCCATGAGCCGCAGGTGGTTCCCGCGCCCATGGAGTGGGCGGCGTTAGTGCTGGCTTGCGGCGCGATTGTGCTGGGCTTTGTGGCCACGCCGGTGCTCTCCCTGTTGGGTATCGGCGCGCCGTTCGGCGGGAGCGGGCCATGAACTGGGATGCGTGGCTGCCGCCGCTGGTGGTGCTGAGCTCGCTGCTGCCGGGGCTGTTCATCTTTGTGTTGCCCGAGGAAAAGGTAGGCCTGCGCACCGCGCTCAACCTAACGGGCGCCGTGGCCAAATTGTTGCTCGTGGGATGGATGCTGTGGGGCGTCGCGCAGGGGCATCACTACGAGGCGCGGTTGGCGTTGCTGCCGGACATCGAACTGGTGTTGCGGGCCGATCCGCTGGCCCTGTTGTTCGTCACTCTGTCGGCGGTCCTGTGGTTGCTGACCACGGTGTATGCCGTCGGCTACCTGGAAGGCTCGCCTCACCGCAGCCGCTTCTTCGGGTTTTTCAGCCTGTGCGTGACCGCGGCCATCGGCGTGGCGCTGGCCGGCAACCTGCTCACCTTTCTGATGTTCTACGAGCTGCTGACCCTGACCACCTATCCGCTGGTGGTACATCGCGGCACCGAGGTGGCGCGCAAGGCCGGGCAGATCTATCTGATCTACACCCTGGCCGGCGGCACCCTGCTGTTGCTGGGCATGGTATGGCTTTACACTTTGACCGGCACCCTGGAATTCACCGATCGCGGCTTTCTCCACGCCCTGAATTCGGCGCATTACCCGGCGCTGATGATCATCTTTTTCCTGCTGATCGCCGGGCTGGGCGTGAAGGCGGCGCTGGTGCCGTTACACGGTTGGCTGCCGCGCGCCATGGTCGCCCCCGCGCCGGTCAGCGCCCTGTTGCATGCGGTGGCGGTGGTGAAGGCCGGCGCCTTCGGCATCGTGCGCGTGGTCTACGATGTCTACGGCGTGGAGTTCACGCAACTACTTAATCTGCTGACCCCGCTTGCCGTCGCTGCGGCCGTGACCATCATCTGGGGCAGTCTGCGCGCGCTGTTCCAGGACGATCTCAAGAAGCGGTTGGCTTACTCCACCGTCAGTCAGGTTTCCTATATTGCGCTCGGCGTTGCCTTGTTCGGCCCCGTCGGCACCATCGGCGGGCTCGTTCATCTGGTGCATCAGGGCATCATGAAGATCACGCTGTTCTTCTGCGCCGGCAACTACGCCGAGACGCTGGGCATTCACAAGATAAGCGAGATGAACGGCGCCGGACGGCGCATGCCGCTGACCACACTGGCGTTCAGCATCGCCGCACTGGGCATGATGGGTGCGCCGCTGACTGCCGGGGCGGTAAGCAAGGCATGGCTGGTAGAGGGTGCCACGGTGGCGCATATGCCTTGGGTGATCTGGGTGCTGTGGACATCGAGCCTGCTCAATGCCGCGTATTTTCTGCCTATCTTGTTCCGGGCATGGTTCCGCCGGCAGCCTGATGCGTGGCCGGACGAACACATCCCCGCAAGGCGCTGGCGCGAAACCGCCTGGTTGCTGCTCCTGCCGCCTCTGGTGACCGCCGCCGCGACGCTGATAGTTGGCATCTATGCGGATACAGCAATCAGTCCGCTCGCCTGGGCACAATTGATCGCCGACCGTGAGTATTTCAGGGTCACTCCATGACAGTGAGGAAACATTTGCTTTAGACCGCTGATCGG